>DASTGW010000295.1:0-3620 GCA_035718705.1 Terriglobales bacterium
AGCGCTGCAGAGTAGTCAGGCCTTCCGTAAAACCCGTAGTAGAGCGCGCTTTCATCACATGAGGAGAGGGCATCGTTTCTTAGCGGCCCTGAGAGTTGAGGCTTGGTTAACGGCTGAGCCGTGGCTTTTTCGCAGATTGCCTTCCAGTTGTCTTCAGCAACATAACCCTGCGCGTGAGCAATACCTTGAAGAGCGATCAGCACAGCCAGTAAGACTTGGAATGTCATCTCTTCATCTTTCGCGAAGACAGGAACTCAGCCGACCAGCACCGCGCCCCCATTAACGTTGAAGATTTCGCCGGTGATGAAGCCCGCCCAAGGTGTACACAGGAAAAGAATCGGCGCGGCGATTTCTTCCGGCTTGCCGATGCGTCCGAGAGGAATGAGGCTGAGCGATTTCTGAAAGCTTTCTTTGCGCGCGACCGCAGGCGCCGACATTTCGGTTTCCACCCATCCGGGCGCCACGCAGTTCACGTAGATCTTGTCTCTCGCGAGTTCGGTAGAGAGTCCTTTCACCATACTGATGACGGCGCCTTTGGTGGCTGCATAGTCACAGTGAAAAGCTTCGCCGCGCTGTCCGGCGGTAGAGCTAACGATCACGATGTGTCCGCCGTTCCCCTGTTTCTTCATTTGCCCGACTGCATGCTTGACCAGGCCGAAGGCACTATCGAGATTGATGCTGATGGTGCGATGCCAGTGCTCGTAGGACATCTGGTCGACTGGGATATCTTCGTCGGGCCAGATGCCGTGATTGAGCACGACGTCGTCGACATGTCCGAAACGTTGGACCGCGGCTTTCAATAGCGCGTCGGCGGATTCGGCAGAGCTGAGGTCGGCCTGCACGGCCTCGCATCTGTCCGCGCCGAGTTCGCGGACGAGGGTGTCGGCCCGATCGCGGGCCTTCTGGTAATTGAAGACAACCTTGGCGCCGGCCTGCACAAAGAGCCGGACGGTAGCGGCGCCGATGCCACGGGATCCGCCGGTAATAAGGGCTACGCGCCCGTCGAGGGAAAGCCTTACTCCGCTATTCATAAACCTGAAAAACTACCACATTAGGATTGCCGATGTTACTTCGGTACATTGCACCGCCCAAATTACTGGATAATGATTACAGCCATGGCAACGCATTCCCAAGCTTTTGCACGCGCTCCCATCTCCGTACTGAAAGAGACGCCGGCCGACGATCGGCGTCGCGAGCCTCGTTTTGGCGCAGAAGGCGAAGTCACGGTGCTGCTCAATGAAGGTCCGCAACAGCAGGAATTGGTGGCCAAGCTCATGGACTTCAGCCTGCGCGGCCTGCGCGTACAGCTGCCCAGCGAACTCAAGCAGGGCGAGGAAGTCCGCGTGTTCTTCTCGTGGGGAGAAGTGACGACGCGCGTGATGTGGACCAGCGCATTGCCGAAAGGGTTCGAGACGGGCCTGGAACTGTTCTAGTCCGTGACGGCGCTTCTGCGGCAATAGACAATCCGCACCAGACAATCGACAATCTGTTCGTGCCCCTGGTCTCCGTTCGCAACCTGACCAAAACATTTGACGGCCGCGTGCGCGCCGTCGATGACGTGTCGCTTGATATCCAGTCCGGTGAAACGCTGGGGTTGGTCGGCGAATCGGGATCGGGCAAGAGCACGTTGGGAAGGCTGATCCTGCGGCTGATCGAGCCGACCTCGGGGACGATTACATTCGACGGTCGCGACGTAAGCGCGTTGGGCGGAGGAGAGCTTCGCAGGCTGCGCCGCGAGATGCAGATCATCTTCCAGGATCCGTTCGGGTCGCTCGATCCACGCATGACGGTGGAACAGGTGGTGACCGAACCCTTCGTGGTACATGAAGACATGAGCCGTGATCTGCGGCGGCAGAAGGCTGGCGAACTTATGAAGGCCGTGGGGCTCGAGTCGTCGGCACTGGCACGGTTTCCCCACGAGTTCAGTGGTGGACAGCGTCAGCGCATCGGCATTGCACGGGCCCTGGCGCTGCGGCCTAGGTTCATTGTTGGGGACGAACCAGTGTCGGCGCTCGACGTGAGCGTGGGCGCGCAGATCGTGAACCTGCTGGCGGAGCTGCAACGCTCCTTTGGGCTAACCTACTTGTTCATCTCGCATTCGATGCCGGTAGTGCGATACCTTTCCACCAGGATAGCCGTCCTCTACAAAGGCAAACTGGTCGAGATCGGTGACACCGAACAGATCACCACGCGTCCGCAACACGAATATACCCGCACGCTGCTTAGCGCGACGCCGGAGCTGTCGGTTTAAGCTCGGCTTCGTCGTCATTCTTCTGTTCGTGACCTGCTGTTTCGCGCAGGAACCCGCGCCTTCGGACGTGCAGCTGACGGTATCGACGGAGAACGGACGCACACAATTCCATCTGGGCGAAGAGATTAGGCTGACGTTGCGGTACACGGCTAGCGTGCCTGGCAAGTACCTGATGGCAGGGCCGGGAGCAAAAGCCAAAGGATGGGACCATGAACGGCTGAGTTGCACACCGAGGGAAGAAGCTGTCGATCGCGAGGCCGATGATGGCGTGGTGGATGGGCACAAATTTCTTCACGCAGAGTGCGGGAGTGGCGTGGGGGGAGGTATCGGCGGTGGATGCGCGGATTGCTCAATCGAAGGACCGCTCGGTCCCAGGGCGATTCTGAAAGAGTTGGTGGCTAACCGGTCGGTACAGTTTACCCGCGCGACGACTTACACTTGCACGGTAACTGATGGGTCTATCGTCACTGCGGCGTCGGCACCGAACTATCGCGCGATTCGGCTGACGTCTCGTCCGTTCACGCTAACGTTAAGCGACGACAGTGCGTGGTCGGCTTTGGCGCTGAAGGCTGCGCTCGAGGGAATGGCGACCGAGAAGTGTGGCGTTATTAAGGGAGACCGTGTGGCGTGTATGGAACTGGCGGACCGGTTCCGTTACATCGATACCCCTGATTCACTGGCGGCGATCACGCAATTCCTGAGCAACGAAGACAAGTTTTCGTCCTGGCAGCATGAGTTATGGCTGGGACTCTTCCAATCGCGACATCAGGATGACGTCATCCGGTTGCTGGAGATGCGATATACCGATCCGGACTTCGCGGTCACCGCGGAGAACATGGAGGCGCTGACCGGCATTCGCTTGCGGAAGGCGTTTCCGCAGGCATTTGCGCGCACCACAAAGGCCGAAGATTTCCGCACGGCTGCGGTCTTCCTGCTGCAGGAGACGTTGCGAAAGCTAGGCGACAGCCTTCCGGAGAAATCCCCGTTAACGAAGGCGATAAGCGCCAAGACTTATGAGACGCTGGCGTCGCAGGACTTCTGCGAGAAGGAAGCGATCATTCCCGAAGCCGAACGAAAGCGCGTGCTGAAGCAGGCTTTCGTTGCCGGTGCGGTCACGCCGAAGTAGAATCCCCGAGATCGTCGTGCGTGACCATCGCTAACGAGGGCAACATGTCTGCTTCTACCGTTCCGACTCCGGCGGAGCCCGCCGCACTCTCACCGCTGCAACGCATCATCAACATCTTCGTCGCGCCGTCGACTGTCTTCGCCGACTTGCGCCGCGACACAAGCTGGTGGGCGGCGTGGGTACTGATCAGCGTGTTCGCGCTTTTGTTCATGGTGGCGATGGCGCAGAAGGTCGGTTTCGAGC
>DASTGW010000296.1:0-3328 GCA_035718705.1 Terriglobales bacterium
GGTACGCTGGGCGCCGTAGTGATCTCTTCTTCCACGAATAACCGAAGCGCCTGGTCCACCTGGAAACGCGGCATGAGGACGACGGTGGCGCCAAGCATCAGCATCGGGTTCAACAACACGTTGAGTCCGTAGATGTGATACAGCGGAAGATAGGTGAGCATGCGCTGATCGTGATGCCACGGGAGCGATCCGGGCGCGTAGGACTGGTAAACGTTCGAGACAAGGTTGTAGTGAGACAGCATCACGCCTTTGGGGAGCCCGGTAGTGCCGCTGGAATAGGGAAGCGACGCGAGCGTATCGCGTGGATCTGCGGAAGGTTGCGGAAGCGACGCCGAGGTTCCACGCAAAAGCTCGGAGAATGGCGTGTCACCGACGCTGCCGGTGGTCCTGGTGCAGTAGACCCTCTTCAACTCGGGCAGTCCACCGAGGTTCATGCCTGTGATTTGTGGGCCGTCGGAGACCAGCACCCGCGCGCCCGAGTTTTCGAGTTGATAACGAACCTCGCGCTCTCGGTAACTCGGGTTGAGCATGGTAGCGGCCGCACCTGCAAGATTGGCAGCGTGCAAGGTGACGGCGAATTCCCAGGAATTCGCGAGGAAGATGGCTACTCGATCACTGGGCTCTACACCCGCGACGATCAAACCTTTGGCAACATTGATGACCATCTCCGCATACTGCGCGTAGGTGATGCGGGTTGGCGGAGTGGTTGAGGAGTCGACAATCGCCACGTTGGTCGGAAATTGTTCGCACGCAGACAGCACCGCTTGATGCAGGAACACTCCATCAGGCGAGCGCAGAAAGCGATCACGAGAATTATGCGGGTGAGAGGTGGTCATCGAGTGGGCGAGAGTGTAGCACGGCGGGAAGGTAGATCAATCGAGAGCTGAGTTTGGCAAACGTCGGCGCGCATCCAACTTCTTGAGGAATTCCTTCTCGTCCATCCGATATTTGAAGGCCTTGTGTCCGTGAATAAACACGACCGGAACCTCGTCGGTGAACTTACGCCTGAGTTCGGTCGATGAGTCTACGTCGATCTCCACCCAGTGAAACGTTCGTTCACGAGCTAATTTTGTCAGTGATTCCTTCACGATCTCGCACAGATGACAGCCTCTGCGGCTGTAGAGTACGACTTCGTGGGGATCGGCCATTGTGCGAGAGTCTAACACGCAAAATTACCGACGCCGTGCATTGCCACCGAGTTCCAAGCGAAGGTTTTCTTCGAGGGAGCTATAGTCATCGGACCACGCATTGTGGCGCTTGAGATATCCGCGGAAAGATGCGATCGGGTCGCGATTATCTTGGCCACGAGCGCCGGGAGCAAGGAAGTTCACACAATCGATCAGGGTGGGACCGTGTCCCTTGCGGGCGGCGGAAACGGCCTCTTTGGTCACGCGGTAAACGGCGATGACATCGCGACCGTCTACCGCGATGTTTGGCATCGGCCAATGCGAGAGATCGCGACCTTCGTGTGAACGTCCGGAACGTCCTTCGGTCCAATCGGCAATCAGTACCAGGGGAGTCCGACGTTCCGCGGCAAAACGTGTGGCTTCTTCCCAGGCCGCGCCTTTCGTTGACTTGCCCTGAAGGATAGCGACCGTAATTGCACCGGAACAGGCACGCTTTTGTGCCAGAGAGAAACCCGCAGCGACAGCGGGGGCGGACTGCGTGCCTGCCGAGATCACCCGAGTTTCTTCGACCCCGGTGAGGCCGTCCTGTTTGCTCTTTGGCGACTGGGGCTTGAGAAACGAGGACACCGGGGTGCCGGATAAAACCTCGACAACCGGATGACGTTGCGGGGTGACGATCACATCATCGCCTGCAATGTTTGGAAGGGCCCCTGCCAGGAGCGCTTCGCTGGTATGAGGGGCGGTACGGATCCGCTGCTCCAGCAGTCGCGCTCGTATCATGGAGCGGTACATTTCCCCCAAAACCTCTCGGGGCAGCGGGGACTCGAGCATCGGAGCCGGTTCTTTCTCTATTGCCTGAATTGCCATTCAATCCTCAAACGCGGATTGTATATGAGCGGTGTGCAACTGAATCTGTGCGTTCTTGTGGTTCTAAAATCACGAACCATTTTGTCGGCCAATCGACTGAGGAAGTTTTCAACACCCATGTGGAAAACGCTGTGGAAATATAAGATGAAACTCGCATAACTGACGGCAAGTAATTGTAGTTGTACACTTTGCACCCCCCTGTGGGCGAAAGCGGCCGGTGCAAGGATTTCTGAAATCTTTTTATCGGATGAATACATTCGGATTAACCTGCTGGTGGATGCAAGTCACATTTTCCCCAAGTGAGAAGTTTTGAAACAACGAATCGATAAATTGCTCATCGACAGAGGACTCGTTCCATCGCGAGAGCGTGCACAAGCCATGGTGCTGGCAGGTAGGGTTTTGGTGAATGAGCAGAAGGTGCTGAAGCCGGGAACCAGCGTCGAGTCGGAAGCCGTGATTCGACTTCTTGGGGACGACCGGCGTTATGTCAGCCGCGGCGGGCTGAAGCTGGAAAAAGCACTGCAGCATTGGCAAATCGATGTAACGGGACAGACTTGCCTCGATATCGGTGCATCTACGGGGGGATTTACAGATTGTCTGCTGCAGCACGGCGCAGCGAAAGTTATCGCGGTTGATACAGGCTATGGTCAGATCGACATGAAGCTGCGTCAGGATAATCGGGTGATTCTTCACGAAAAACTGAACGCGCGTTTTTTGAAAGCGGAGAACATCGGCGAGCCGATCGCAATCGCGGTGATGGACGTTTCTTTTATTTCGGCGACAATCGTGCTTCCAGCGGTGATTTCGGCTGCGAGGCCCAGCGGGATCGTTGTACTGGTGAAGCCGCAGTTCGAAGTTGGGCGCGAGAAAGTCGGCAAGGGCGGCATCGTGCGAGACGAGACCGCTCAATTAGGTGCAGTCAAGAAGGTTTCCGATTCGCTCGCCGATCTAGGTTACAAAGTTCGCGAGCCGATCGATTCGCCAATCCTTGGTGCGGAAGGGAATCGCGAATTTCTGCTGTACGCCACTGAGGCGAAGGCCTCACCGAGAACTTGAAACCACATTCGATACAATGCCTCAAACATGAAATCGGCCGCTATCGTCTCCAAGCCGGACAAACCGGAGCTCGCGCAGATTGTGCCCGAGCTCATCGAATGGCTCACGAATCACGAGTACAGCGTCGTCATCGACAACGAAACCGCTGCGTACGTTCAGACAAAGTACGAGGTGGTCGATCGCGAGAAGATGGCGGAGCCAAAGCCGGAGTTTGTGGTCGTCCTGGGCGGAGACGGAACGCTGCTCTCCGCGGCTCGCGCCGTTGCTCCCGCGCAGAT
>DASTGW010000297.1:0-3047 GCA_035718705.1 Terriglobales bacterium
GCATGAAACACCGCCTGCGCCGAAGACGGTAGTTCCCGATCTGCCAGATTGGTTGAACAACGTGATCATGAAGTGCCTGGAACGCGATCCGGTAAATCGCTACCAGAGCACGCGCGACATTCTCACCGACATCGAGACGCAAAACGCACCGAAGCTTGCGCCGCAACCGTCCGTGCACCAGGTGTATCCGCAAGTTGCGGTCACGCAGCCGGCAAGCAAGAAGACGTGGATTGGTATCGTCGCAGCAGTTCTGGTGCTGACGTTGGGACTGCTCGCTGTGCCGCAAATCAGGCATGCGATCTTCAAATCGAAGACTACGGCAGGTGTGGCGCAACGCGACCTGAAATACATCGCCGTACTGCCTCTGAAGGTTACTGGAGATGAGAAGCAGTTGGGGTATATCGCAGACGGTGTGGCTGAGGCGTTGGCGGCAAAGCTCTCGCAGATCAAGGGGCTGAGCGTTACTTCCAGCACAGCCGTGGAGAAGCTCGGGAACGTCGAGTCCGTTACCGATGCCGGCAAGGCGCTCGGCGCGAATTATGTGTTCAGCGGCAGTGTGCAGGGGTCGGGCGACGATGTTCGCATCCTGATCTCGATGATGGATGTAACGCGAGGCATACAGGTAATGCCTCCGAAGGAGTTTTCGGGCGTCGCACGGGACCTGTTGCGCATGGAAGATTCGATCTATGACGAAGCTTCCAAAGCACTGCAAATCAGCCTCAGTCCGGATGAAACGGCGAGGCTCTCGGCTCACCCGACGGAGCGCATCGATGCTTACCAGGCGTACCTGCATGGGCGTAATGCACTGCGCGGAAAGCCGGGAGCCGACATCGTGCAGGGCGCCATCTCCGACTTTAATGATGCGCTGAAAGCTGATCCGATGTTTGCGCTCGCCTACACTGGGATTGCCGATGCGAGCTTGCGCATGTACCGCGACACCAAAGACGCGAAGTGGGCGCAGAAGGCACAGTCCGCGGCGGAAAACGCCAATCGTTTGGCGCCCGACCTGCCGGAAGTTAACTTCGCGCTCGGCAGTGTGTATGTCGCGACCGGGAATACAAATGAAGCGGTGGCAGTCCTGAAAAATGCGGTGAAACAGGCTCCGAATTCCGATGAAGGCTATCGCCGTCTCGGCGATGCGTTGCAGGCAAACAACACTCCGCAGGATGCCATTGCTGCCTACGGGAAGGCCATCGAGATCAATCCCTACTACTGGTACAACTACCTGGTACGCGGGAATGCGTACTTGAAGTCTGGTAGCGATGATGAAGCGCTGGTGGACTACAAGCGCGCAGCAGAACTGGCGCCTAACAACCCGAAGCCTCATTCGAATATCGCGGCTGTTTACATGCAGGAAGGCAAGTGGAACGATGCCATCCCGTCGCTGACGCAAGCGACGCACATCGACCCGAAATCGATGCAGGCGTGGTCGAACCTTGGCAACGCGTTCTTCTATCTGAAGAAATACGACGAAGCGGTTCAGTATTACCAGAAAGCTGTGGATCTCAGCCCGAACAGCAGCATGTTGATGGGTAATCTCGCCGATGCCTTCCGTTCCAAGGGAGACAAGGCACAGGCGAACGCAACCTTCGATAAAGCCATTGCACTGGCGCAGAAGGAAGCAGAGGTAAATCCGCGGGACACCACGACGCTCGGCAGTTTGGCCCTGTTCTACGCCAAGAAGGGTTCCGACCAGATTGCGGTGCAGTATATCCGTCGCGCGCGGGCCATCAACGACAAGGACGTTTCGCTGATGTACAACTCGGCGGTGATAAACACGCTGGGTGGACGACCGGCAGACGCCGTCAGTGACTTGCGTGATGCCGTAAAGAACGGCTATCCGGTGGGCCAGATTAAGGACGACCCGGACTTCCAAAGCTTGGCAAATAACCCTGATTTTGCGGCCCTTATTAAGAGCTCGAAATAGGCTGAAATCGCCACAAATCAAATCCAGAGGAACATTCGACGCCAACAGGTGCAAACACTTGCACACCCGAGCTGCTGGATTTGCCCCAGGTTGGTGTCAGAGCGGGCCATAGCTCACTGATAACAAAGGCCGATTTAATCTAGCCCGATTTCGTAGGTTGGATGGCGAATTGCAAAAGGTTATACATACGCGCAATTGGAGGGAACGTTCAATGGGCTCGCGTCTCGTATTAGCGGTCTTGTTTGTCATCATGGTGACTAGCGCTGCGTTCGCTGGGCCCCAGATCGTGATTTCTGACCCGTTCTGCAGCAACCCGCCGGGAAGCAATAACGAAATCCTGCTGAACTCCGGCAATTACTCGTTCACCGTGAACGGCCCCACTACGCTGACTTTCTGCAACTTCAGCAATCCGGGCGTTACGTTCGCGCACCTGAATATGGCGATCACCTTTGGGAGCACGATCAATCTTGCCAGCCTCTATTGTGGCGGACCCAATTCGCCATCTCCCACGCCGGAGACTCCCGGATATCCTCCGTTCAACTACTGCGCCGTGATGGACCCCAATGTGGCTCCTTCCGGACCGGAGCCGTTCTCGAACCAAGCTCTGGCGGGCAAGTTGATTCACGAGTTTGTGGTGGACAACGGTGACACTCCCAACAACTTCTTCAACAACGATCAATGCTTCTTTGGGTGTAATCCAAGTGTCGCTTACCTGGGCAATACTGTATATCTCTCGTTCAACGTGGGAGGACAGCATCCTCAGACCGGATTGCTCCGCGGCGATACCTTCGCAATCACCCTCGGCTGCAGCGCTCCTGTTACGAATCTAGCGAATATCCCGGACCCGAACTGCAACGATGACTTGTTCAAGGACGCCACGTTCTCATTCAATGTCGGTTCGAATCCGAGTTCGACGCAGTTCCCGACCACGGTGCCTGAACCGGCTACGCTGACCCTGCTGGGCGCGGCGGTTATTCCGGCTTTCCTGCGTCGAAGAAAGAAAAGCTAAACGCGCTTCGTCACAAAAAAGGCCAGCCGCCAGAGGCTGGCCTTTTTACTTTCTCCGAGGGACCTCTGACACCATCCGCGAAAACAGCTTGGTTCGTCGTAAAATGGAAGT
>DASTGW010000298.1:0-14962 GCA_035718705.1 Terriglobales bacterium
CCCGTGATCACTCCGGCCTGCGCCGTTTTCAAAGTGATGCTGAGTGTGGTGCGCCAGTTAGGAACACCCAGTCCCCACGCCGCTTCGCGTATGGTACGCGGCACCATCAGCAGCATTTCCTCGGTGGCGCGGGAGATGGTCGGAATCATCATGATGCCGAGAGCCACCCCACCTGCAAGCGCCGAAAAATGCTTTTGGCGAATCACAATGAGTCCATACACCGCAATGCCGACCACGATCGACGGAACCCCATTGAGCACATCGGCGGTGAAGCGTACTGCGTAGCCAAACTTATTGCGGCCAAACTCCGCGAGATAGATTCCAGCGCCGACACCGAGAGGGATGCCAATGAGCGATGCCAGCAAAAGGATGATCCCCGAGCCGACGATCGCATTCGCCATGCCCCCACCGCTCTCGCCAACCGGCTTTGGGATCTGGGTCAGGAAAGCGAGATTGATGGACCCGATCCCCTTGATCAACAGATATCCGAATATCGCAGCCAACGGAACGATCACCAGCGCCGAGGCGCCGATCGCAACAACGGTGACGAGGTGGTCCGTCAGCCTGCGTCGCCAGTTGATTCGCTCTACTCGCAAGGAGTGCAGGTTATTGTCCATGAGCCCTCGCAGGCATGCCGCGCGTCGTTGCCCAGACCAGCGCCATCGCGATGGCGTTCACGATCAGGGTGACCAGGAAGAGTGCCAAGCCGATTTCGATGATCGCACTCAGGTAGAGATTGTCTGTCGCCTCGCTGAATTCGTTAGCGATAACGCTGGCCATGGTATAACCCGGAGCAAAGAGTGACTTCGCGATCTCCGGACGGTTACCGATCACCATGGTTACCGCCATGGTTTCTCCGAGTGCACGGCCGAGCCCCAATATGACGCCGCCAATAATGCCGGTGCGCGCGTTACGCAAAACTGCGGTGCGAATCATCTCCCATCGCGTGGCCCCGAGCGCAAGCACCGCTTCGCGCTGGCTCTGTGGCACCGCGCGCATCACATCCCGAGAAATGGAAGACACGATGGGAACGATCATGATGGCCAGGATAATTCCTGCCGCCAGCATCCCGATCCCGTAAGGCGGGCCGCTGAATAGACCTGTCCAACCAAACGTCTTCGCGAGAAATGGCTGCACGTACTTGCGCAAAAGTGGTGCGAGCACGAAGATGCCCCACAATCCATAGATCACGCTGGGAATCGCTGCCAATAATTCCATCAGGAACGAAAGCGAAGTCCGCAGCCAACGTGGGCACATTTCGGTGATAAACACAGCAGCTGCGAGCGATACCGGCACGGCGATAATCAGCGCCAGAAGCGAAGAAACAAGAGTGCCGTAAATGAACGGCAACGCTCCGAAGTCGCCGGCGACAGGATCCCAGTTGGAGGTGTAGAAGAACTTCAGCCCAAAAGCATGGATCGAGAGCTTCGAGGATGTGATCAGTTCGTAAGCGATCAGGACAACGATCGCAAGCACCGAAATCGCACTGAGGATAGTAATTCCGAGAAAGATCTTGTCTGCGAAACGGCTTATCAAGGATGTGCGATCCGGGATCAACCGGGCCTTAGAATGAACCCTCAATGCCTCGTGAGAAGGCGGCTCGGGCAGTTCTCGGGGGACCGTGTTTCCTGACGCAAACAAGCTGGTGAATCCTCTGCTTCTAACTTATGCAACTGTTGTTACAAACATGTGAACAGCGGTTTAAGACAATAAAAAAGGCGGCCGGAAGGCCGCCAAATGGGAGACATTTCGGGAAACTATTTGATGGTCTTAATCACCGCGCGCTCTTTCTCGACTACCTCTTTCGGCAGGGGCGCGTAATTCAGCTGCGACACCATGCCTTGTCCCTGGTCGAGCATCCAGTTCAGGAAGTCCACCATGATCTTGCCTTTGTTGGCGTCCTTCCACTGCGCCGGCACCAGTAGCCATGTGAAGCTGGAGATGGGATAGACACCCTTGCCGGGCGCATTGGTGATGGAGACGCGAAAGTCGGCCGGCATCTTGGCGGTTGCAGCAGCCGCTGTCGTCGACTGCAGACTCGCTTTCACAAACTCGCCGGCAGCGTTCTGCACCGAACCGAACGAAATGTTGTTCTGCAATGCGTAAATCAACTCGATGTATCCGATCGCGCCTTCATTCTGCCGAATCAGTCGGGCTACACCCTCATTGCCCTTTGCACCGAGTCCAATCGGCCACTTCACCGCCGTTCCCTTCCCCGGGCCGCCCTGCCATTCCGGGCTGACCTTGGAGAGATAGTCGGTCCAGATGTAAGTGGTGCCGCTGCCGTCCGAACGATGAGCCACGATGATTTGCGTGCCTGGCAGATTAACGCCTGGGTTCAGCTTGGCAATAGCGGCGTCGTTCCAGGTTGAGATCTTTCCCATGAAGATATCCGCCAGCACTTTACCGGTGAATTTCAATTCCTGCTTTACTCCCGGAACGTTATAGGCCGGCACTACCGCGCCCAGTACGGTGGGAAGGTGATAGATCTTGCGGCCGGCTTCGGAAAGCTGCTGGTCGGTCATGGGACCATCACTGGCGCCAAAGTCCACCGTGCCCGTGGAAAGTTGCCGGATACCACCGCCGCTGCCGATAGACTGGTAGTTGATTTGAATATCCGAGTGCGCCTTGTGGTACTCGTTAAACCATTTCGAATAGATGGGATAAGGAAAAGTCGCTCCCGCTCCGTTCAGATTTGTTTGCGCCGAGGCAAATCCCGCCAACAAAATTGCACACAACCACAAAAAGGTGAAACGTCTGAGCATTCAGCTCTCCTGATCGTTATCTTCACCTTTGGTTTTATGGGAGACGTGTTACGGCTGGTTTACAGCAATGTGAATATTGTGTGAACGCGGAGCTGACACACTAGCTCTTCTTTTCCTGCTTGCGCATCCATTCCACGAAGAGCAATTCGAAGGGCTTGTCCTTCGAGCGCATCAAGTGGCGAATACTCTTTCCCGATACCAGCTGACAGACCTCTTCCGCCAAATTCTTGACGTGATCTCCGGAGCGCTCGATCGTTTGCGTCATAAAGACGACGTGGAAACTCTCCTGCCGTGGCACGTTTTCGCGGTTCTCAACATGGCGCATGAAGATGAGATTGCGAAGGCGATCGAGTTCCCCATCAGCGCGAAGCACCAGTAACGTCTTCTGCAGATCGCGTTGCGAAAATGCGTCGCGAACGTCGCCAAGCATCTTCTCCAACAGCGTGGTCATCAGGGTGAGATCTTTGACGTCCGTCGGATCCAACCGCCGCGCTATCCCGCTGGCGCGGTTAGAGAAGTTCAGCAGGAGATCACCAATGCGTTCCAGTTCGATGATGAACTTCATACAGGCAAGCAACTCGCGAGCCTGCCGGTCGTCCTTTGCCTGGGTGATCGCGGAAGTAACCGCGTCGTTAATTTCTCGATCAACCGTATCGAGTTCATCTTCATACCGGCGAACGCGATCGAAGGAGTCGGCGGAGCTGGTGGCGATACCCTCCGAGGCAGCGGCAGCCGCGGCACGAGCGACATCGATCGCCGAGAGAGTCTTCTTTAGGATGTCGTCGTACGCATAGCCATCCAGGTTTCGCACGGACGCCGAACTCATCGCTCCTCCTGCCTTAACTCAAGAGAATATGCTGTTTCAGAGCTTTTCACCCTGAAATTCGATTACTTTCCCGGTACCTCATGCCCGCGCCATTTCGGCGGGCTTTACCGCCACCGGAAGCCGAAACACAAATTCCGAACCCTTGCCCAATTCACTGGACGCGGCCACGGTTCCGCCATGCTTGCGAACGATATGCTTAACGATCGCCAGTCCTAGTCCAGTTCCACCTGACTCTCGTGAACGCGCTTTATCCACACGATAAAAACGTTCGAAAAGCCTGGGCAGGTGCTCGGACGGAATGCCCTGGCCGAAATCACGGACAAAAAATTCAACCACACCTCCCTCGACCCTCGCCCCCAGTTGCACTTCTGAACCACCCGGCGCGTACTTGATGGCGTTATCGATCAGATTGGCGAACACCTGGTGGATGGTATCGCGGTCCGCCTGTACGCGTTCCTCGGTCGTTTCCACAATTCGCAGATTCATTCCGCGCGTGCGTGCCTGTTCCTTCAAGCTTTCTTCCGCTTCTTCCACCAGCGATGCCGCGGTAACCGATGCGAACCGGAAACTCTGCTCACCGCTTTCCACGCGCGCCAGCGTGAGCAGATCTTCGGTGAGGCGCGACATCCTCGCCGCGTTCTTGCGGATAATCTCGAGGAATTCCTGTGTCGAAGAGCGGTCTGAGGTGCCGCCATCGATCAGCGTTTCCGTATATCCCTGAATGGATGTCAGCGGCGTACGCAGTTCATGCGAAACATTGGCGATAAAGTCGCGGCGGGTTTTCTCAAGGCGCTCGATCTCGGACAGGTCGTACAGGACGGCAACCACGCCGCCTCCCGGCATTGGTGCGGCAGTCACGCTGAAACTGCGTCCGGCCGAGGACCACGAAACTCGCTCTGTGGCGGCGATTCCTGATCGGCGGGCTTCTTCTGTGGCGTGAAGCAGGTCGGGATCCCGCAGCGTCTCCACCAATGGCGATCCGATGCGCACGCCATTGGGGAGCAGTTCGTGCATGCGACGATTAGCCCAGATCACTCGACCGTCTACATCGGTAGCGATCACGCCTTCCTGCATGCTGTTCAAAACCGTCTCCAACTCTTTGCGACTCAATTCGACTTCGTGAAAGCTGTGTTCCAGTCGTCGCGCCGTGCGATCGAGAGCTGCCGCAACCATCCCGATTTCGTCCGGAGAATCGGCGGCGTCGACACGCGCACTAAGGTCTCCGGCAGCAATCTTTTCCGCGAATACCATAATCGCGCGCAGGCGTCCGCTGATCGCGCGCGATGCCAATGCAGCCAGCACCAGCGCCACTAACATCGCCAGTAAGCTGCTTTTGATCAAGTTCTTGCGAACTTGCGAATTCACCTCTTTGATCGCGGACAGCGGATAAGCGAGTCGAACCGCCCCATTCGGTATCGGTGCCGCCACGTACAGGAAATCGATGCCGACCGTGTGACTCGTGCGCGAGTTTTCGCCCATGTTGCCATGAAGAGCGGCGATGAACTCGGGCCGTGTCTTGTGATTCTCCATCTCCTGCGGATTGGCTTCCGAATCGGCAAGCACCAGACCATCTTTCGTGATGATGGTTGCTCGCGCGCCAGCTGCGGCGGAGGTTTCGTTAGCAATTTGGGGATACTGGTCGGGACTTGCGCCACGCACGCGATTGGCGAACATCACAACCTTCTGGGAAAGGTTCTTTTCGATGTTGTTGTAGAGGGAACGTTCCCAGGCGCGGCGAACAGTGAAATCCAGCGTGACGGTAGAAACGGCAATGACAAGGAAAAAGAAGGCGAAAAGTTTGACGAAGATTCGTCGTGTCACCGTGGGGCCTCGAAGCGATAACCTGCTCCGCGTACGGTTTTTAGCATCCGCGGGCTTTCTGGATCTCGCTCGATTTTCTCACGAATACGACGAACATAAACGTCAACCGAACGCGGCGTTACGAACTGGGTGTCGCGCCAGACAGCATCAAGGAGTTGATCGCGCGTAAACACCCGACCTGCATGGCGAGCCAAGTAATCCAGCAGGCGGAATTCCGTAGCCGTGGTGGCGACCTTCTTACCGCGCACGGTGAGTACCATGGCGCCCGTATCCACTTCTATGTCGCCGGCCTTGAGCAGCTGCGGAGCTAAGGGGCGCTCGAAGCGACGCAGCACGGCCTTAACTCGAGCCACCAACTCACGCGGACTGAACGGCTTGGTAATGTAGTCGTCGGCGCCTAACTCCAGCCCCAGCACGCGGTCGGTCTCCGAAATCTTTGCCGTCACGAAGATGACCGGGATGGTCGCTAAAGCCGCGTTCTGACGGATGCGGCGGCACAATTCGAGGCCATCGCCTCCGGGGATCATCACGTCCAGCAGAAAGACTTCCGGAGGCTGCTTCTCCGCGTCGGCGATCACTCCAAAGGCTGAATCGTAGGTCTTAACTTGAAAGTCAGCCGCCTCGAGGTGGTGCTTCATCAGCCGCGAAATATCGGCATCATCTTCAACGATAAGGATCATGGTTGACCTTAATTATGGTCACAAATTGTTAAAAATCAGTGACAAAGGCCTGGAAGTCCAGAACTCCTCATCCCTGCCCCTTACCTAGGTTTGGACACGAAAGCCCTAGTCCCGTTCCGCAGCAGCTCAGAATAGTAGAGAATAGAAGGATATACACCATGTCTTTCTCTGAAAGGCCCTTAGGCGCCATGAAGAAGTTGTTCGTTCTGCTGCTGTTCTCGGCAGCCGCATTTGCTCAAGTTAATCCTCCACTTCCCGACACCAAGCCGCTGCCCGAAAAGCCGACGCCTCAGACGCTTCCGGTAACTCCACCGACCACCAAATCGGCCGACTACAGCGAAGAACCCTACATCATTAAGGACTTCAATTATCTCGCCCGGTTCGAGAAAGATGGCACTGGCACACGCGAGTTCAACGCCAAGATCCTGGTACAGAGTGACGCCGGGGTGCAGCAGTGGGGTCAACTTGTGTTCGGGTATAACTCCGGGAACGAAAAGCTGGACATCGGTTACGTACGCGTACGCAAGGCAGATGGCCGCGTAATTACGGCCGGGCCGGATTCGGTTCAAGATTTGAGCGCCAGTGTCGCTCGCGTTGCTCCCATGTACACCGATTACCGCGAGAAGCACATCACCGTGCCCGCGCTGCGTCCGGGAGACACGCTCGAGTACAACATCACCAACACCACGGTCACGGCGCTTGCCCCCAACGAATTCTGGCTCAGTTACGACTTCGATAGAAACATCATCATCCTGCATGAAACGCTCGAAGTGAACATCCCCAAAGATAAAGAGATCAAGCTCAAAACCGAAAAGGGCTACGATCCGAAGATCACCACCGAAGGCGACAGGAAGATCTATCATTGGGAAAATTCAAACCTGAAGCGCAAGACCGACGAGGAGTTGAAGAAGGAATATAAGAAGCGTCGGTTGCGCCCGGATGAAGATCAGCCATCCGTGCAGTTGACGACCTTCCAGAGCTGGGAAGAAGTTGGCAAGTGGTACGCTCCGCTGCAGCGCGACCGCATCAAAGCTACGCCAGAACTCCGGGCCAAGGCGCTCGAACTCACAAAAGATAAGAAGGATCCCATCGACAAGGTCAAAGCTATCTATGACTATGTCGCTCCGGAAATCCGCTACGTGAGCTTGTCCTTCGGGGTTGGACGTTTTCAGCCCCACGCTGCGGGCGATATCTTCGCTAACAAGTACGGTGACTGCAAAGATAAGCACACGCTGCTCATGGCCATGCTGGATACGATCGGTATTCACACCGATCCTGTGCTGATCAATTCTTCGCGACAGCTGGATCCCGACGTTCCCTCGCCTGGTCAGTTCGACCACGTAATCAGTCTCGTCACCCTCGGTGACAAACATATCTGGCTCGACACGACTGCGGAGGTCGCCCCCTTCGAGATGCTGAGTTACCAGATTCGTGAAAAGCGCGCTCTTTGGGTACCAACCAACGGCAAAGCTCAGGTTATCGAGACGCCAGCCAATTCTCCGGTTCCCAATCAACAGATTCTCACTGTGAATGGGAAGGTAAATGACGTTGGAACGTTGAACGCTGACGTTCATTTCTCCTTCCGCGGTGACAGCGAACTGATGTTCCGTTCCACTTTCCGCAGTGCACCGGAAACGGAATGGAAGAACATCGCCGGCAATCTTGGACTCAAGGGCGATGCGTCCGACGTAAAGATCAGCAACCCCACTGACACCAACACGCCGTTCGAACTGAGCTACAAGCTTTCCATTCCGAATTTCATGGCGTGGTCTTCCAAGACCCCCACTATCGTTGTGCCGTTGCCACAGGTCAGCGTTCCTGATGTCGATGACGACGAAGAGAATCAGCCTGATCAGATCCAACTGAACGGATCGCCGGTGGAATGCGACTTCAAGGTAAAACTCGAAGTTCCGGAAAAGTACACGGTTGGAATGCCGTTGCCGGCTTCAGTGAAGCGCGACTACGGCGTGTATAACGTGAAGTACGCGAACGACAAGAACATCATCACCGCCGAACGCCATCTCACGTTGAACCTGCGTGATTTGCCGAAGCAGCGCCTTGGAGACTTCGTCGCTTTCCGCCGCATCGTTGCCTCCGATCAGGCGCAACAGATTTCTTTGGAAACCAAGTCCGCTTCCGCAGCGGCAACTCTTCCGGAAGGTTTAAAGGTCGATGACCTCGTCGCTGCCGGCGGAGCAGCCCTGCAGAACCAGAACTTTCAAGCAGCTGTCGAATCGTTCAAGCGCGCGCTGGAACTCGAACCGAAGAACAAAGCTGCGTATCGCGGACTCGGTGCGGCCTACTTGAACCTGCAGAAGAAGGACGACGCGATTGCGACGTTCAAGAAACTGCTCGAGATCAACCCCTATGACGAGTACGCGTGGACTGGAATCGGCTATGCGTACATTGTCGATCACGACTACGACAAGGCGGCAGACGCTTTCCGCAAGCAGGTGGAAATCAATCCGCTTGATTCCACTGCTCAGTACAGCCTGGCAAGTTCACTGGTACAACTCCGTCGTTTCCCTGAAGCCCTGCCTGAGATGGAGAAGACGGCACAACTGATGCCGCGGAGCGCGGAGATCCAAGCGGCGCTCGGGCAAATTTATCTGGAGGTAAAGCAGCCCGACAAGGCAATGAGCGCCTTCGAGAAGGCAGTGGAACTCGGGGCGAACGCAACCGTTTGGAACAACGTTGCGTACGAATTGGCGAATCACAATCTGCAACTGGATCGGGCGCAACAGTACGCGGAGTCGGCCGTTTCCGAGATGGCCACACAACTGCGCAACGTAGATGTACAGCGCCTGCGTATCGACGACTTCCGTAACGTGAATGCCCTCAGTTCCTACTGGGATACGCTGGGATGGGTCCACTTCCGTCGCGGCGATGTCGATCAGGCGAAGAAGTTCATCGAGTCGGCGTGGCTGCTGGGTCCGAACGGGGAGGTCGCGTATCACTTGGGCGAGATCTACGAAAAGCAGGGGCAGAAGGCTCAGGCAATCGAGATGTACGCCACTGCAGCCGGGGTAAAGCGATCCTATCTGCCGGCGCGCGAGAAACTGGAAACCATCTTGGGTGACAAGAAGAAGGCTGACAACCAAATCCAGGCGATGTCAAAAAAATATGGGGTTGAGCCGAAGGTGGATCTTGGCGCGCTGAGCAAAGACGACGGCCAGGCTGATTTCGCGTTCGTGTTCGCACCAGGCCGCGTTGTCGGTGTGAAATTCCTCGGCGGCGACGACAAGCTGAAGTCGCTGAACGACAAGCTCGCGTCATTGAAGTACCCGGTAGAGTTCCCGGATACGACTCCGACCAAGCTGGTTCGTCGTGGAACCGTTAACTGCAAAAGCGACGATTGCACGCTGACGCTTGTCGCATCCGATGAAGTCATCAGCGCCGAGTAGCAGCAGCTCAGAAACACAGGGCTGGTCAATCAGACCAGCCCTTTTTATTTGGTGGCCAGAGAACGCCAACCCCGCGTTCCAAGCATGCCATCCAACCAGAGTCAAACATTGGCAGGGAGAAGAGACGGAATGGATGCATTGAAATTGTTGAAACAGGATCACGAAACCGTTAAGAAGATCCTGAAAGATCTGGACGAAACCACCGAACGCGGCGTGAAGACCCGCACCACACTCTTCGCGAAACTAAAGCGGGAACTCACGATCCACGAGATCCTCGAGGAGGAAATTGTTTATCCCGCTTTTGAAGAAAAGGCGAAGCTGAAAGACATCGTTCTCGAGGGATATCAGGAGCACCATGTGGTAGACCTGATTCTCGGAGAGATCAGCGGCTTGTCGCCTGAGGATGAAAAGTGGGGCGCGAAGATGAGTGTCGCCAAGGAAAACGTGGAACACCACATCGAAGAAGAGGAAGGCGAAATGTTCAAAAAGGCGCGCCAGCTCTTCGATCAGGCTGAGTTGGACCAGCTTGGCGAACGCCTGGAAGTTCGTAAGGCCGAGGTGCAGAAGGAGAATCCCGAAGAACTGCAGGAAACGCGCGAAGAAGCCCACGAGGAGAATGCCGCGTAAAGCGGGCCGCTTCCCGGCTCAACCCCGGCTGAAGACCGTTATAGAAAAGCGCCAACAATTGTTGGCGCTTTCGTTTTAAGTTCCCCGCGGCTTCCCTTAAAATTAAAGTAGATGCTTTTGCGGTTCTTGACCACGATTACGGCTTTAGGCGCTCTGTGCGGAATGGGCTATTACGTCCTGTGCCTCTGGAGCGCACGCATGTTCCTGCGCGACAGCAAGCGAAGGAATGGTGCAGGCTTCTCTCCGCCGGTCAGCATCCTTAAGCCGTTGCGTGGTACCGATCCGGACATCTACGAAGCCTTCCGTAGCCACTGCCTGCTGGAGTATCCCGAGTTCGAAATTGTCTTTGGTGTGGGCGACCCACAGGACGAAGCGGTCGAACTCGTGCATCAATTGCAGCGCGAGTTTCCCGATCGCGTGATCAAGTTGGTTATCTGCGAGAAGTTGCTGGGTACGAATGGCAAGGTCAGCACATTGGTGCAGATGCTTCCCTATGCCAGGCACGATTACCTGATCGTGAACGACAGCGATATCCGCGTTGACCCCGACTACCTGCAGCGAGTCATGGCGCCGTTCGGCGATCCCGAGGTCGGAATGGTCACGTGCCTGTACCGGGGCATCGCCGGTAAAACGTTGGGATCAAAGCTTGAGGCCATCGGTATCAGCACCGACTTCAGCGCTGGCGTACTCGCGGCGCGCGTGCTCGAAGGCGTCAGGTTCGCGCTCGGCTCCACCCTGGCTTTTCCCAGGAAATCGCTTCAGCAAATCGGTGGGTTTGAACCGCTGGTCGACTACCTGGCTGACGACTTCGAACTCGGAGCACGTATCGCGAACCTCGGCCGTGAGGTCGTGATCTCGGACGTTGTGGTGGACCACCACCTGCCGGATTACGATTTCAACCAGTTCTTCCACCACCAGATGCGTTGGGCGCGCAGCACTCGGGATTCGCGAAAGTGGGGCTATGCCGGCGTTGGGCTCACCTTTGGGGTTCCATGGGCGATCGCTACGGTGATACTCAGCGGAGGCCACCACTGGGCCTGGCTGCTGCTCGGGGTGGCTCTTGTACTGCGTCTGCTCATGGGAATTGCCGTCGGCCGGTTGGTTTTGGACGACCGGCAGGTCACACGCGACTTGTACCTGATTCCGCTTCGGGACGTGGTTGCCCTGGCATTCTGGGTGTGTAGTTTTGCGGGACACACGGTTCACTGGCGCGGCGATCTGTTCGTGCTGGAGGACGGTAAATTGAGGCCGGCATAGGTGTTCCGAGTGCCTGTAAGGGCTTCCAGCAGAGAGGTTTGACCCTGCTACAGAGGCTCCGATATAATCAGAACACCGCGCGGGAGTAACTCAGTGGTAGAGTGCGACCTTGCCAAGGTCGAAGTCGCGGGTTCAAATCCCGTCTCCCGCTCCATCGATTCTGAACCCCTCGTTCGCGAGGGGTTTTCGTTGTCCGCTCGGCTAGTCCGATTGTGTACTTGGTTCTGCTAGCGAAAACGGATAGTCTAGACGGTAGGGCGCGGTCGCCAAGTGGTAAGGCCGAGGTCTGCAAAACCTCTATCGCCGGTTCGATTCCGGCCCGCGCCTCCAATCCTTCCTTCGTCTTATTCCTGGGTCAGAAACGGCGAGTACGACTCGAACTGGTAGCGGAGGCTTGTGGCTTTCGGCGTTTCTCTCACTTCAACAATGTCGATGTCAATGACGCGTTTTGCGCCTTTGTAGGCTTTGGCACGCTCGGGATCCCAGTCGACGCTGGCTCGTCCGGTGAGTTGCAACTCCCTGCCTGAAGTGAAGTCGAAGAACATCAGACCAACTGAGGGATTCACGGCGATGTTTCCCAACGTGTTGAACATGTTGTTGCCTGCGTAATCCGGAAAGGTGATGCGGCGGTCGGTGGCGATCTCGACAAATCCCGGGAGACCACCCCGATGCGAAGAGTCGGCGCCACTCTCCGGATGCACGCTACCGAGGAAGAAGGTGTCGGCGCGGCGAATCATCTCCTGCTGAGATTGGCTGAGAACGTTGCTGCTCGCGGGAGATGCCGAGCGCGCCGGAGAGGCTTCAGCAATCACCGTGCGGCGCTGGATGTACTGCGAGCAATTTCCGTATGTCTGGCGAATGCCGATGAGCACTGAGCCATCGGGCTCGACATCGCTCACTCCGTTGATGCGCACTCGAATGCGGCGGGTGAAGTCCATGACGAGCATGCCGAGCAGCGGATTGGCCTTGATGTGTTCGATGGGAAGCGTCGTCTCGATGGCAGGCGCGAAGAGCCGGATTACGCGCAGGTCTGGTACCTGCAGCATGCCAGGCTCGCCGGCGACCAGAGACGACCACGTGCGGCCCTGCTCATCCACGGTCGTAATGACAGCCAGTCGCTGCTGGGCGAGGAAGCCGACCATTGCGGGCTGAACTTCCCGGCGATACATGCCGGTGAGTTCTTCCGCCTGATCGCGTACTCCGGCGCGGCGCTGTACCTCGATTTCACCTTCGTGCCAGATGCTGGGCTGCCTGCGGGGATCGCTGTTCATGTAGGAGATTCGATTGCGGAATGGGCGACAGGATTCAGTTGATCTGGCAAGGAACTTTGACTCGCTTCGCCGGGTGGCCTAGAATTCAGCCAGTAATCCATTGATTCGAGATGAGTTCCTCAGCCTTCGAAAAGGACCACCTCGCGGGAGAGCGGCATGTTTGGAAAACTGGGTTTGCCTGAAATCCTGATCATACTGGCGATCGCACTGTTGATCTTTGGGCCGCGCCGTCTCGGGGAGTTGGGCAAGGGACTGGGCGAAGGGATCAAGAACTTTAAGTCGTCGGTGAAAGACGGCGCAGAGAATCCAGACAATCCGGAAAAGAAGCCCTAAAAGGAAAAGCCCAACCTTGCGGCCGGGCTGAGATTCTGCCTCAAGTTTTTCTACGCCGAAACGGCGGTCTTCTCTTCTTTTTCCTGCACAACTTTGACGAGGTTTGGTTCGAAGCAGCGACGGCAGCGCGCTTCGTACATGCCGGTGGCACCGACGACGATCAGGTCATCGACCGCGACCAGGCGCTGCGTGTGCTTGGCGGGATTGCCGCACTGCATGCAGATGGCGAGCGTCTTCTGGATTTCGTCGGCGACAGCCAGCAATTCCGGCATGGGATGGAACGGACGACCCAGGTAGTCGGTATCGAGGCCGGCGATGATGACGCGCTTACCCATATCGGCGAGGTGGACGACAACGTCCACGAGTTCGTGCCCGAGGAACTGGCCTTCGTCGATGCCGATCACTTCGGTGCGGACGTCGAGTTTCGCCTGAAGTTCCGCTGCGGTCTTCACTGCTGTGGAACGGATCTTGAGCGCGCTGTGGGAGACGATGTGATCGTCGGAGTAGCGCTGATCGATGATCGGCTTGAAGATTTGCACGCGTTGACGCGCGATCTCGGCGCGGCGCAGTCGGCGAATAAGCTCTTCGCTTTTACCGCTGAACATCGGCCCGCAAACTACCTCAATCCAACCCAGAGAACCTTTGGCGAAATTCATCTTAGTATCCAGTAGCCAGTAATCAGTAGCCAGTAAAACCCTTCACTACATACTACGGTGCGAGACGGAAAAATTCAGTCCGTCGAAGCACCTATTGCAACAACTTTCTCCACTGCCACCGCGGCGTTGCTTAAGAATGTCTTCAGCTGGTCGAAGTCGGTGAAGACTTCGGTGGCGCAGCCGAGGATCCATCCGCTGACTTTCTCGAGCGGTATGCCGAGCACGAGGTAGACGGGCATTCCCAAACGGTGCGCGTAGGTCAGCTCGCCTTGAGTGCCGGCGCCGCGAGCGGCAGCGTCGTCCCAGAAGCAGATGACGTAATCGCTCTTGTGCTCGATCCAGTCGAGGTCCCAGGCGATGATCTTGCGGATCGTCTGCTGGAATCGGGGAAGATCAGTTGTCTTCCACTTGCGGAACGCGTGTACCTCGTCAGGATCGAGATTCTTCTGCTCGTCGAGCGCTGGATCGTACACGTCGTGTCCAAGATCACGAAGGAAAGGAGTGACCTCTGCGCGCCAGCTTTTGCCGTAGTCGGGGGAATACTCGATGGAGCCTGAGAGATACGCGAGCATTAGGAAATAACGATTGTCGGCGCTGTTAAGAACAGGCGCAAGACCTTTATTTCCACAGGGAAGCACAGGATTTCCGAGGCGCAACGCGTCGGCAACCTCCGTGACCGGACCATCTTCTCGAAGGAGAAGGGCTGTGACGTTGACTCTAGCGACGCACCTTGCGCGCGACCACGCCGGCAATTCCCGAAGCAATCAGCAGCAGCGAACCTGGCTCCGGAACGGGAGCCGTAGAGGGAGAATCGTTGGTCAAACTCCCGAACAGTCCGTGAGCTTCATTATCGAGTCCCGCAGTGAAGTAGAGCTTGTTCGGATCTCCACCGTTGCCGCCGTTGCCGAAAGTCAGGCCCCACAGGCTCGCATTCACAATTGGACTATTGCTCGAGTTGGTCAGGGTCTGGATGTACGCGCCAGTGGTCGAATCGAAGGCGTTGATTTCTCCGTTGCCGAAGTTTCCCACTAACAGGTCGCCGCCCAGTGTTCCGAATCCCAGAGGAGCAACCGCCATTCCCCATGGGCTATAAAGCATGGATCCGGCTCCGCCACTTACCAATCTGCGGATGAAGTTGCCATTGGCGTCGAAGACGTCGACGAAGCCATCACCCAGCATGGCGCCACTGGATTTTCCATAAGTCACGTAAAGCAAGCCACCAATATTCTGAATGTTGAAAGGCTTGAACCCTGACGGAAGAGTGGGATCCGTGAATGTCCCCAGAATCGGCGCAAAGCCAAAGTTCGAGTCAAAAGCCTTAA
>DASTGW010000299.1:0-4151 GCA_035718705.1 Terriglobales bacterium
AACTTGGTATTTCACGGAAGGTGACCGCGTGAGGAAGGCCACCATCAATCGTCACACCAGCGAGACTGACATCAAGCTTGCGCTCAACGTCGATGGGCGTGGCACTTACAAGGTGTCAACCGGCATTCGCTTTCTCGACCACATGCTGGACCTGTTCGCTCGTCACGGAGGTTTCGATCTGGAGCTGACTTGCAAAGGCGATCTCGATGTGGATCAACACCATACCGTGGAGGATGTGGGCATCGCACTGGGAGAGGCCTTTGACAAAGCGCTCGGCGATAAAAAAGGAATCAACCGCGCTGGATATTTCCTGATGCCGATGGACGAGACGCTCGGGATTGCTGCAGTCGACCTCAGTGGGCGGGTGGCGGCGGTCATTGATACGAAGGTGCGCACGCGAATCGTAGGCGACCTGCAAACGGAATTAGTGTTCGACTTCTTCGAAGGGTTTGCACGTGGAGCACGGGCGAACGTCCATCTGAAGACGATGTACGGCCGCTCGAATCATCACAAGATCGAAGCGTTGTTCAAAGCCTTTGCACGGGCACTGCGGGTGGCTTGTGCGAAAGACAAGCGATTGGCACAGATGCTGCCGAGTACGAAGGGGCTGCTGTGATTACGCTCGTCGACTATCACGCGGGGAACCTGGCCTCCGTGAAAAAAGCATTCGAGCATCTTGGCTGCGAAGTTGAGATCACGGAAGATCCAGAAGTCGTTCATCGTGCGAGTCACATTGTGGTGCCGGGAGTGGGGCACTTTGCGGCGACGAAGCAGTTGGCGCGCGTGGGATTGACTGAAGTCATCCGCGAACGCATCGAACAGGGTGCGAACTTCCTTGGCATTTGCGTCGGCATGCAGTGGATGTTTGAGGGCAGCACGGAAGCGCCGGAAGTAAGTGGCCTGGGCGTGCTCAATGGGACGATCGAGAGATTTCCAGCGGGAGCGAAAGTTCCACATGTCGGCTGGAATCAGGTAGCTCGCAGAGGAACAGCGCGCATTCTCGACGGAGTGGAATCGCCGTCGTTCGTCTATTACACCCACTCGTATCGCGCGCCGGTGGTGCCGGAGACGGTCGGCGTGACGGAGTACGGATCCGAATTCAGCGGCGTTGTAGAAAAAGGCAATGTGTTTGGCATCCAATTTCATCCGGAGAAATCAGGAGCAGCGGGCCTGAAGATGCTGGAGAATTTTGCGAGGCTGGCATGCTGACGAAGCGCATCATCGCCTGCCTCGACTGCGACGCCGGACGCGTGGTGAAGGGCACGAAGTTCGTGAACATCCGTGATGCTGGGGATCCGGCGGAACTCGCTTGTGCTCACTCGGCGAACGGAGCGGACGAAATCGTGCTGCTCGACATTACGGCGACGCACGAGGCACGAAAGACGCTGGTTGAAACCGTTCGCCGTACCGCGCGCGAGTTGTTCGTGCCGTTCACGGTGGGAGGCGGGATCAAGTCGCTCGCGGATGCTGGAGCGATCTTCGAGGCCGGAGCTGACAAAATCACCATCAACTCTGCTGCGGTTGCGGATCCTAACGTGATAACGGAAATCGCCAATCGCTTTGGATCGCAGGCGGTGGTGCTGGCGATTGATGCGAAGCGTTTGCCACGCTCCTGCGGGAAAGTCGCTGCCGAAGTGTATGTTGCCGGCGGACGAAAGCCGACAGGCAAAGATGCGGTCGGCTGGGCGAAAGAGGTCGAGTCGCGGGGCGCAGGGGAGATCATGCTGACTTCGATGGACCGCGACGGCACGCGCTCAGGGTTTGATCTGGGATTAACGTCAACGATTGCGGAGACAGTATCGATTCCGGTGATTGCGTCGGGTGGCGCAGGCTCCGTCCAACATTTCGTGGAAGTGTTTCGAGAAGGGAAAGCTGATGCGGCGCTGGCGGCGTCAATCTTCCACTTCGGACTGGAGTCGATTGGGCAATTGAAGCAGCAGTTGATTGCGGAGGGGATTCCGATGAGGTGGCCATTGTGAGGCTGTCTTCACAAGGAGTGCTTTTTCTTCTCACTCTGGCCGCATTCTTGACCGTCCAGGAACACATGCGTAGATATGTGAACAATGTCGCGAGAGCGCGCGGAGAAGAAGAGGTAAAGTTCTCGGATGCGCCACGATCCTTTGGTAGCTTAAACAGCTCAAGCAAACTCCTGCTGATTCATCGACTCCTTTTTATTGTTCTCATCATTTTGTCGGTGTGGGGAATTTGCAGTGCACTGTTTCACTGATTCGAGAAAATCATGCTGATTCCTTCCATTGATCTCATGGGTGGCAAGATCGTCCAGTTGGTACAGGGCGAGAAGAAGGCGCTCGACTTTGACGACTTCGAGTACTGGATCGAGCGTTTCTCGAGGTATCCGCTCGTGCAACTCATCGACCTCGATGCGGCGATCGGCTCTGGGAACAACCGCCATCTTCTCGAGCGGTTCATCAGCAAGCTTCCATGCCAGGTTGGCGGCGGGATTCGCGATCTTGAGACTGCACGCCAGATCAGCGAAATGGGCGCCAGGCGGGTGATCATCGGATCGGCGCTGTTCAAAGATGGCGTGATCCAAAAGCATCTAGCCGAGCAGTTCGCCAACACACTCACGATGGAGAAGCTGACGTTTGCCGTCGATGCCAAGCAGGGCAAAGTCGCGATCCATGGATGGCGGACGTTGACCAGCTTCACGGCGGCGGAAGCGATGCGCGAACTCGATCGCTGGTGCTCAACGTTCCTTTACACCAACATCGATACCGAAGGATTGCTGCAGGGATTTCCCATTGATGTGATTCCGGAACTTCAAAATGCGACCAAGCGCAAGATTATCGCTGCAGGCGGAGTCAGTTCGATGGAGGAAGTCGAGAAGCTCGACGCGATGGGTGTTGATGCGATCGTTGGAATGGCGATCTACACGGGAAAGATCAAAACATAAGAAAAGGCGGGCCGAAGCCCGCCTTCTGTTTTCAAGCCCTTTTACTTCTTGTCCATTCCGCCCTTGTTGCTCTGGACCTTGATGTGGTCCTTTACTTTCTTGCCGCTGGCGTACTGGTTGGCGATGCTCTTCGCCTGGTCCTTTTCAGCCTTGCTGTTCACGGTTCCCGTCAACTCAATCTGTTTGTCGGAAATGTTGGCCGTGACCCCACTCAGGTTCTGCTGCTGCAGAGCGGAAGAGATCTGTGACTGAACATCGGTACCGGCCGAGGTCGAGCTGCTGGCGGAACCTGACATCGAGGAATTCGAATTGTCTGGCGTGCTTTGGTTCGGCATGCTCTGAGAACCGTTCGGAGTGGTGCTTGACGGAGCGCCGCTCTGGTCGCCTACGCTGGAGTTAGAACCGGAAACGCTCTGCGATCCGCTGTCTTGAGCAGGAGAAGCGTTGGGATTGGTGTTGTCGGTCTGCGGTGTAGTCGCGCTGCTGTTCGTGCCCGTCGTGCTCTGCGAATCGGCTGGCGTTCCAACAGAACTGCCGCTAGGGCTGGTTGCGCTCGGAGTCTGATCTTCCGGATGATCAGCGTCGGTGTCATGCGGATGCGATGGCGCCTGCTGCGTCTGATCGGTTGGGAAGGTCGGTGGCGTTCCGGGCGTTCCCGCCGGGTTGTTCTGGTCTGAACTTGTGGACGGTGAAACCTGTGCATTCGCTCCGAGGCTCATGAGGCCCAGGCACAGAGCTGCTAATAGCAGATGTTTTTTCATTGTTTCTAATCTCCTGATTGGTTGAGTCTCTTAGGCGATGTGGCGTGGCCGAAGCGGCCGTTGTTTCAGCGTTAGGAGATGAGATGCATGGCCGACAATCGGGGACGAGAGCAGCTTACAAATACCGGTAACAACTCGAACCAGAGTTGAGAGTAAGAACTTCTCAAAGAGGAAATTCTTGCGCCTTAATACAAAAGGCGCACCACGTGGATGCGCCTTTTCGAGAGTTGAAGCTGCTACTTGCCTTCTGCGGTAACGCTGGCGGTAGCTGGAAGAGTGGGTGAGGCCGCTTCCGTGGGCTCCGGCGCAAGCGGATACTTGCTGTTGTTGCGACCCATGTACGCATTGGCAACGTACTGCTGCACCATGCGTTGGGTGTTGAAGAAGGAGCCGTTCAGCGCAATCGCCATGCGCATGATTTCGACGTAACGCTGGCGACGTCCGTAGTAGAGCGGCACGATGTCGTGCTCGAGCTT
>DASTGW010000300.1:0-3513 GCA_035718705.1 Terriglobales bacterium
TTCGTCGCGCAGGAAGGCGACATCGTCCAGCGCCGTTACAAGATCATGAAGATCAACGCCAACAACATCGAAGTTCAGGACGTCCTGAGCAACAACCGCCAGACCATCCCGCTCACCGCAGGATAGTCTTCGCGGGCCACGAGCCACGAATCACGAGCCACGCAGTTTATGTACTTCGGCCACTTCCAGTATCGTCCTTCTTCCCGCAGCCGCAAGCAATCCGGCTACATGCTCGTTGTGCTGATCTTTCTCATGGTGGGACTGACCCTCGCTTCCCTCTGGACCGCGCCAGCCATCGCCGCAGCGATCCAGCGCGACAAAGAAGAAGAGATGATCCATCGCGGCGTGCAGTACACGCGCGCAATCCAGAAGTATTACAAGAAGTTTGGCCGCTATCCGGGCACCATCGAGCAACTCGAAGACACCAACCACATGCGCTTCCTGCGCAAGCGCTACAAAGACCCCTTCTCACCCGATGGCAAATGGCAACTCGTCCGCTTCGGACAGGTCAACTTCAACGCCACCCAGCTCCAAGGCGGAGGCGGCTCTCCGCTCGGCGGCGGAGGCGCTGCTCTGCCCAACTTGCCCGGCGTGACCAACATGATTCAAGGTCAGGGCGGCAGCACGTTTGGAGGCACAAACACCTTCGGCGGCACCAACACTTTCGGCGGCGGCTCCAATACCTTCGGAAGCAGCACCGTCGGCGGAACGAATTCGTTCAATCAGCAGCCCAATGGAACCGGCGTCACCGGCAATGTCCCCGGACTCACCAGCGGTTCCACGGGCCTCTCCAGCGGCAGCAGCGGCGCCTCTCAACCGCAGACCACTGGCGATTCCAACAGCAGTGCCTTCGGCACATCGAACACCGGCCCCGGCAGTCTGCCCACTGGCGGCAGCGCCATCATCGGAGTGCAAAGCGTCAGCAACCGCAAGTCGCTGCGCGTGGTGAACGACAAGGACCACTACAAAGACTGGAAATTCGTCTACGATCCCGCGCTTGATCGTGGCGGCCAGATCAAAGGGCCTTACGATCCCAAGAAGCAGCTTGGACGTTTCGCCGGGGCCAATGCCAGCCAGGGCATCGGCCAGCCCATCGGCAGCCAGCAGCAAGGCTCGTCGTTCAACAACGGCAGCAGCTTCAACAACGGACAGAACTCGTTCGGCAACAGCGGCAGCTTTGGAAACAGTGGCAGCGGCGGCTTTGGCCGGCCCATCCAGCCGCCAGACCAGAACGCGAATCCGCACTGATGCGCTGAGCGTCTAAAATAGAATCATGACCAGGAAAAAGGTAGCCAGCCTGCGCTGTCCTACGTGCAGCAAGATCGTACTGCGCGAGGAGCCTGACTTCCCTTTCTGCAGCGACCGCTGCCGCCTCATCGATCTCGGCAAGTGGGCCAGCGGAGGCTACGTGATCTCCAGCCCAATCACCGATCCCGAGGACATCGAGCGCGTACAGAAATCTCAAGAGGGACGCCATCGCGACGACGACAACCACGACCGAAATATCCACTAACGACCGCGTGAAAGCGCCGCTTTGGTCTTGGACCGTCGCCACGTTCTTCGGCGCAGGCTTCGGACGCCCCGGACCGGGTACTTGGGCTTCCGTAGCAACCACTTTGCTCTGGGGCGCATTCGCACGCTACGCCGCTCCATCGCAGCTGCCGATGTTCGCCGCTGCCAGTGCCATTGTCGCCACGCTCATCGGCATTCCCGCCGCAACCCGCGTTGCGCGAGCGCTCGGGAAGAAAGATCCTTCACATGTCGTGATCGACGAAGTTGCCGGACAAATGGTCGCCTTCATCGCCGTTCCGCTCAACTGGCACTGCCTGCTCGCGGGACTTATACTTTTTCGTACGTTCGATATCACCAAGCCGTTCCCGATCCGCCGCCTCGAGCGCCTGCCTGAGGGCACCGGGATCATGCTCGACGACATCGGCGCTGGACTTTACGCACTTGCAATCATGCAGCTTTTGCTGCACTTTGGGATCTTGAAGTAAAAATGGGGCTCTCGAACCGCTTGCTCGGAAAGAAAAACGTTAACGGACATCCACACATCGACACCGTCGAGCCAACCGCCGGTTTGCCTGGCGGCGAAGTACGCATTCTCGGCAGCGGACTAAACCCACCCGAGTTGCGCCGCCCGCGCGTGCGCTTCGGCGAGATCGATGGCTCGGTCGTCGTCAGCACCAACAAGTTCGTCATCGCGCGCGTACCCGACGGCGCCAACTCCGGTCCGCTCACCGTGACGACCACCGGCGAACCCAGTAACCCGCAGGACTTCCGCGTCGGTCATACCATCGCCGAAAACCTGCACCCGGTCACCAATCCGGCGCTCGACGCCGAAGGCAATCTCTATGTCACCTTCTCCGGATCGCGCGGACAAAAAGTTCCCGTCGCTATCTTCAAGATCGACACGAATTATGTCGTGAAGCCCTACATCACCGACATGATGAACGCCACCGCCATCGCCTTCGACCGCGACGGCCAGATGTACGTCTCTTCGCGCTTTGACGGAACGGTTTACCGGGTGGCTCGTAACGGAACCATGGCCGCCTACGCCGAAGGTATGGGCATTGCGACCGGCATCGCTTTCGATAACGATCAGAATCTCTACGTCGGCGACCGCAGCGGCACCATCTTTAAAGTCGGCCGCAACAAGGAAATCTTCGTCATTGCGACGCTCGAGCCCAGCGTCTCCGCTTATCACCTGGCGTTCTCGCCCAGCGGCGACCTCTACGTCACCGGCCCGACCACTTCAAGCTTCGACTCCATCTACAAGATCACTCCAACCGGCGACGTGAGCCTCTTCTACAAGGGCCTCGGCCGTCCGCAAGGCCTCGCCTTCGACGTGAACGGCAATCTCTACGTGGCAGCTTCTTACTCCGGCCGCCGCGGCATTGTGCGCCTCACCCCCGACGCTCAGCCCTCGATGGCTATCGCCGGACAAGGCCTCGTAGGCCTCGCCTTCGCCCCGGGACGCTCCGTAGTCCTGGCCAGCACCAACGCCGTCCATCGTCTGACCTGGGACGTGCAAGGCAAGGTGCTGTCAGCGCCGGAGTTTTAGTTGCCAGTAACCAGTATCCAGTACCCAGTAAAGTCCTCAAACTGTGAGCTGTGAAGGCAGTCACATTCACGTTGACAATCGGCGGCTGATAATACGGAAGAAGGCCACTGATGCAGAATTACAAGGATCTAATCGTTTGGCGCAAAGCCCATGAGCTCACGCTGCAGCTCTATCGCGTTACCGCAAGATTTCCCAGACATGAACTGTTCGGCTTGACTAGTCAGATTCGCCGCTCTGCAGCATCCATTGGCGCCAACATCGCCGAGGGAACTGGGCGCAAAGGCCATGCAGAATTCCATCGGTTTCTTCAAATGGCGAGCGGCTCGACCAACGAATTGGAGTACCACTTCGTTCTCTCACGAGACCTGGGATATCTGAATTGCGAGCTACACGATCAGCTAGAGGGCAAGGTCATCGAACTGCGCAAGATGCTTTCGTCCCTCATCAAC
>DASTGW010000301.1:0-3586 GCA_035718705.1 Terriglobales bacterium
GGATCTTTCGCGACTTCTTTCATGCTCTGGTGGCCCTGATGAAGGAACACCAGATTGTCGCGGTGTACAACCACGAGAACCCCGAGATGTTGGGAATGAATTCCATGATGGGCGACTTCGCCATGAGCTCGCTGGTGGACAACATCATCCTTATGAACTGGATCGAACTGGGGGACTCTTTCCGGCTGGGTTTGACTGTCGGCAAGATGCGGGCGAATCCGGTGGACCGCGTGACGCACGAATGCGAAATTCTGGACCGCAAGGGCATGCACGTGCTGCCGCGCGCCTTGCCGGTGCCTAAGCTTCCATTTTCCACTTACGGGGGACTGGTATCTCGCGCCCCCGAGCGTCGCAGCGTCAGGCGGCCTCGTCAAATCCAGTCAAAAGATGCGCCCGCCTTATGAGCCTTTCAAGCGACGTTCTCTTCAGCTCCGATCTATGGGAAACAGCGCTGGACAAATATGCCAGAGCTGCCCACTTGACCGTCAAGTTGTTCGACCGCGAAATGCGCTCCGTGTCGGGCGCGGTCCATCCCACTCCGTTGTTCCAATTATTTGAACAGAGCGGATATGACCCCGGCATCTTTGCTGAATGCGCACACCGCTGTTTGGCGCAGACAACAGATCGGCCTGCGGTCATCGTTTCTCAATTTCACGGTTTGTCAGTCGTGGGAACCTCGCTCGTACTGGAGGGAAAGATTGTGGGTACCGCGGTGGGCGGATACGTCTTCGCCGACTTCTCGCAGGTCTCAGAAATTCAGCATCTGGCGCGCCAGGCCGGTATCCAGTTCGAACGTTTGTGGGAAATTGCGCGCCAACAGCAGCCGGTGCCGCAGAGTCGTCTAATCGTGAATGGTGAGTTGCTGCAAGTTCTGGGCGATGCCCTGCTTCGAGAAAACCATCGCACACGTCAAAATGCGGAGACTGCCGCTATTGTCGCATCTTCCGACGATGCCATCGTTAGTAAAGACCTCAATGGGGTCATTACCAGTTGGAATCGAGGAGCGGAACGGATATTCGGCTATACCCGACAGGAAGCCATCGGACAACCGATCACGATGTTGATTCCTCCTGATCACGCGGATGACGAGCCGATGATTTTGAATCGCATTCGCCGGGGTGAGTCGGTCGACCATTACGAAACCGTCCGCCGGCACAAAGACGGTTCGTTGCTCGACATCTCTTTGACGGTTTCTCCAATAAAAGATACGAAGGGGCGAGTCGTGGGGGCATCCAAAATTGCCCGCGACATCACCGAGCGCAAGCGTTCGGAAGAAGCTCTGCGCGTCAGCGAAGCGCACCTGCAAACAGAACTTGTCGACACAAAGCTTCTACATAGCATCAGCGCGCAGCTGATTGACGAAGAGAATGTCGAATCGCTCTACCAAAGGATCCTGAACGGGGCGGTTTCCATTATGCGATCGGATTTCGCCAGCCTGCAGATCCTTTATCCTGAGCGAGGGAGCGGAGGCGAGCTCCGTCTGCTGGCTTTCCACGGATTCAGTCCGCAGGCGGCTGCATTCTGGGAATGGGTGGGAATCGACTCCTCAAAGTCGACCTGCGGCGCTGCCTTGCGTACCGGCAAGCGCGTGATCGCCCCTGATATAGAGAGTTGCGACTTCATGACCGGTAGCGAAGACCGGGCGATGTATCTCGAAACCGGCATTCACGCTTGTCAGACCACGCCGCTGGTTTCGCGAAGCGGGAAGATTGTGGGCATGATCTCGACCCACTGGCGCGAGCCGCATCAGCCTTCCGAGCGCGATTTGCGGATGTTCGACATCCTGGTTCGGCAGGCGGCAGACCTGATGGAGCGCAAGAAGGCGCAAGAAGCCATTCGCGATAGTGAGGAGCACTATCGCATCTTGTTTGATCTAGGTCCGGTTGCCGTCTACTCCTGCGATGCTGCAGGTGTGATCAGGGAATTCAACGATCGCGCTGCAGAATTGTGGGGCCGCACGCCGGTTCCGGGGGATACGGACGAGCGGTTCTGCGGATCACACGAGTTATCTCGTCCCGACGGAACTCTCATGCCCCACGATCAGTGCCCCATGGCCGAGGTCGTGCGCGGCAGGATACCTGAGATTCGGGACGCGGAAGTCCTGATCGAGCGGCCCGATGGTACCCAGGTCACGGTCGTCGTCAACATCCGCCCGCTTAAAAACCAGTTTGGAGAAATCACCGGAGCAATCAATTGCTTCTACGACATCACCCAGCGGAAGCAGGCCGAAGAAGCTCTCCTGCGAGCGCATGATCAACTCGAATTCCTGGTGCAGCGGCGCACCGAATCTTTACGTCGGCTATCGAGCCATTTGCAGCACGTCCAGGACGACGAGCGGCGCAGGATTGCTCGCGAATTGCATGACAGTGCCGGGCAGTATTTGGTGGCACTCAAGATGAATCTCGCACAGTTGAACCAGCCTGACCCTCAGAAAGCCAAGGCGGTACTGGCAGAATCGAACCAGTTGCTGGACAGATGCCTGGCGGAGATCCGTACCATCTCTTACTTGTTGCATCCGCCGATGCTGGACGAGAGCGGGTTGGCTCCTGCTGCGGCGTGGTATGTGGAAGGATTCGCCAAGCGGAGCGGCATTCAGGCGAACTTGGAAATATCCCCGCGTCTCGAACGGCTGCCGGCAGACGTTGAAATGGTTTTGTTCCGGGCACTGCAGGAGAGCCTGACTAATGTGCATCGCCATTCTCGGAGTTCGAAAGTAGACGTTCGGTTAGAGACGGAGAATGGTCACGCCGTCTTGCTCGTAAGAGACTATGGCCGTGGATTCCCGCCCGGGCAATTGGAAACTCTTCACAGCGGCTCCGGTTTGGGAGTCGGCACAGCAGGCATGCGGGAGAGGGTGCTTGAGCTCGACGGCTTGTTAGAGGTCGTCTCGGAAGAACCTGGCACTTCTGTGAAGGTGACGCTACCCGTGGCGAAGGCTGAAGCGCGCGCCGCGCCATCTATTGAAGACTCGACAGACCGCAACTCCGCGGCCTAATCAAAGCAAAGAATCTGTTGCAGGCTCAATTGGTTTGATCTCGAAAAATGTCTCTTTGTTCACTAGAGCCTCGACCCCATTCAAGATCCCCCGAGTATCGGACTTGGGAGCAGCTCCCTTGATTCCTGCAGCTTTGGCCTGTTTAACCAGCTCAGACGTGACGTAGATCGTGACCAGGAGAATCGGAACAGACGGAAGAACACGTCCCAGCACCCGCGCAGCATCGACCCCAGTCATTCCAGGCATAAAGAAGTCTAAAAGAATGATGTCCGGCACACATTCCTGAGCCTTGTCGACGGCGTCTGCCCCGTCCACTGCTTCTGCGCACACTTCCCAACCAGGATGTTGCTCCAGCAAACCATGCAGACTATGCCTGACAGCCCGGCTATCGTCTGCGATCAGAATTCGAAGCGGCATAATTTGGCAAGACCCCTATCATTATGATTCCGAATCCAATCGACAGGAATGCCCTCGCGGCTGTACTTGCGCGACAAAAGACGGGTACGGGTACTGAAGATCTCGGCGAAAGAGAAGACACCAATCATTCCGCGGTGTCGTGAACTGTTCGATGCGAGTCCCGTGAAAGATCGA
>DASTGW010000302.1:0-3724 GCA_035718705.1 Terriglobales bacterium
TGAAGGCAGAAGTGCCGATGAAGCGCGTGAAACGGCGGCACGATAGGAAGCCGTTCCGGGCGGCAGTGAATTCGGGATCGCAACAAAAAGGCCACCTGCGCGAGGTGGCCTGAATTGTTTTCGGCTGATCTACGCGAGCAGCCGCAAGAATCCGCTCGCGCTGTTTTCGTATCCCGGAAAAACGGCGTTCAGGTTGCGATTTCCAAGATGGCGCTGCACCACTTCGCCGAGCACACGGCGGAAGTCCGTGGTAAGCGCGAGATCGCGCCCTTCATAGAGCTGTTCCTGGGCAAGACCCGGCCACTTTCCATACACGCGCCCGCCTTTTACCGGACCACCGAGTACGAACATTACGTTGGCGTGTCCGTGATCGGTGCCGCGGTTGCCGTTTTCGCGCGCGGTGCGTCCGAACTCGGACATGGTGACGACGACAGTGCTGTCGGCAAGCGAACCAAGATCGGTCCAGAAGGCGGCGATTGACTGCGAGAACTCAGTGAGCCGTGCGGCAAGCTGGCCTTGCTGAGCGCCCTGGTTCACGTGCGTATCCCAGCCACCTACGTCAGCAAACGCGACTTCTACGCCGAGGTCGGCCTTGATGAGTTGCGCCGTCTGCTTCATTGCCTGCCCGAGTGGCCCACGCGGATAGTTCGCACCGGCCGCAGGCGTGTAGCGGTCAGGATTGGCTGACTTGAGCATCTTCACTGCGTCAAACGTTTCTGACCCGGTGCCATGCAGAACGGAATCGACCGACTGCGCGTACATCGCTTCGAACGTGTTCGAGAGCGGCGCCGCGGCGGGATTGCGTCCGCCCACTCCGAAGCTGTTGAGGTTGTCGATGGCAACGGCGGGTTCCGTGCCAGCCAGAATGCGTGGCAACCGCCCACCCATGGCGACCGCTCGGAACGGCGATTCCTTCTGCTTGTCTTCCCCCGGCGAATGCAGAGCTCGATTGAGCCATCCGTCTTCAGTCGATTTCAAGCCAGGGGTGCCGGATTCCATGTAGTCCTGCGCGTCGAAGTGCGAACGTGTGGTGTCGGGCGATCCGGCGGCGTGCACGATGGCGAGATGGCCATCTTTGAAGAGCGGCTGAAACGAGGCCAGTGAAGGATGCAGTCCAAAGAAGCCGTCGAGATCGATGACGTTCTGCCGCGGGATGGCAATCGTCGGTCGCATCGAGTAGTACGAAGACTCGGCGTGCGGTACAACGATGTTCAGTCCGTCGGCAGCTCCACGCTGGAAGATCACCACCATGCGCTTTTTGCCACCGGTGAGGTTCTCCGCGGCAAATGCTGCCCGGGAAAGGAAGCTCGGGACGGCAGCCATGCCGACGACGGCCATCGCTCCGTTTCGCATGAAGATTCGACGTGTAATGCTCATAAAAACAGTCCTCAGTCGTTAGTCGTTGGTCGTTTGCAAAGCCTTCAAATCAGCGCCTCTGGAATTCGGGTGAGCCGAGGATCAGGCCGGCGATCACGTTGGTCCTGATCGGCTGATTCTGGTGATTCAGTGCGATGCCCGTCAGTTGAGGATCCTCCATCTGCTTCAAGATCGTTTCATGCGTCTGCTTCGATACATCTCCGGCGAGCAGTGCGTTTTCAAGGCTGCTGACGGCCTGTTCCGGTGAATCACTCTGCACAGGGAATTGTTGCTGCGCGTCGAAGCCGATGCCCGGCAACTTGCCACTGGCGAGCCCGAGAGCGAAGTTCATGCGGTTCAGCAATGCAGCTGAATTAACCCAGGCTTCTGCCTTCATCGAATATCCCGTCGGGGGTTGCTGCAGGTAGAGCGGCATGCCCATCTTGTTCAGCGTTTGGATCAGAGGCAGTGGGTTCTTGATGTCAGCGTTCGTGGCGCGAATCGACGATACGATGAACTCCAGGGGCGTTTTCACCTTGGCACGATACGTCTCTTGCGACCAGAAATCCGGCGACTTGAACATGGTGCGCAGGACTTCGCGGATATCGCCATCGGACTTCAGGAATGTGTTGGCCATGCTGTCGACGAGCGCCTTCGGTGGATCGTCCGACACAAAGCGCATGGCGAGCTTCTTCGAAATGAACTGCGCCGTGTGCGGATTCCTGGCCAGCATTTCCAAAACCTGCTGCCCTTCTTTTTCGCCGTTCTCCTTGATGTTTTTGCCGAGAACGAACTTGGGTCCGGGCTCGTGACGACGCTCGTCAAACTCGTAACTGCCTCCGCGACGAGGCTCTTTGATCGTCCATCCCGTGAAGACCTTTGCCACCTCGGTCACGTCGTGCTGGGTATACCCGCCGTCCACTCCGAGCGTGTGTAGTTCCATGAGTTCGCGTGCGTAATTCTCGTTGAGTCCCTTCGGCGCCTTTTGCTTTGCCTGCTGTTGCTGCTGCGTAGGACGAGGTCTCTGCTGGCCAGTTTGCCACCATGGACGGCGTCGTCCAAACGGCCCTTGCGCAACCCGTCTTACCGGCTTGCGTCCGCCGTTCTGGGCGAAATCGGAATTCGGGCCAACGCTGTCCCAGTTGTCGAGATACCACAACATCGCCGGACTCTTTGCGGTCGCGAAAAGCAGATCTTTGAATTTGCCCAGTGCATGCGGACGGATCACGTCGCGCTCATACGCGGTCGTCAGATAACGGTCGGGCCCTTTGTTGATGAAGATGTTGAAGTGATTGAACCAGAAGTCGGTCATCACTTCGTCTAATTGGCGCTCGCTGTAGGCTGCGCGCAAGAGCTTGGCTTGCTGCAGTTCGGTGACGACTACCAGTTCCGGGTTGCGTAAGGCCATCAACTGCTCGCGCTGTTCGGGTGAGACCGATTCATACAGCTGCATGCGATCCTGCTCGTTCAACCCCAGCGCGAAGTCCGTACGTTGATCAGGCGACATCTGCAGGATGGCCTTCATGCGCTGGTCGGCCGGAAGCGCCATCAGTTCATCGAATTTTTCACGCGCAACGCGGCGACGTTCGCGACGCTCCTGCTTTTGCGCGTCGGTCATCGAAGAGTCGTCGCCGGGATCGGCTTGTGCCTGCTTGGCTTCCTTCTTCTGTTCCATGCGAGCAATCTGTGCTTCATAGATAGCTCGTTCCGCAGGATCCTTCGGCAGGCTCATGCGTCCGTTTTCAGCCGCCTTGATGAACTGCGGCGGCGGGAACTTGGTGACGATTTCCTGCGTGCTCATGTTCAGCGTGCGCAGGCCGGAGAGCCGTGCGTCGAGGCTGGAGTCGTTGATCTTATCCGGATGAAGCTGCTCGTCGATCCACTTGTCTACGCCGATCTGCATCACGCGATCGACGTCACCGGGCCGTGCGCCAAAAGTGAGCCGATTGAGTGCGTGCACAGCCCGCTGGCGTTCGTCGAGTCCATTGGCTACCGGCTTCTTCTTGGCCGATGCAATGGCGGCGGTAAACGCCAACAGCAAAACCAATGTGGAAAGAGTGATCTGCTTATTCCGACTGAACTTCATTCCGGTCCCCCACGGACGTGGATACCTGATTATCACCCCGATGACCTGAAAAAGTTGCTCGCGAGAAGGGAATGGAACCTTAGTTACGAAGGGGTATCAGGCGGAGTAAATACGTCCGTTATTGAGACGGTGGTTCAACATCGAAGCGAGGACATCGACGTCGGTGGGCGCGATATTGCAAACAACGCGGTCGTCCAGGAACTTTACCTTGGCGCTGCCGGCTGCCTCGCGGCGTACCTGGATCAGCAGCGACTGCACGGAGATGGGGTCGTATTTCGACGG
>DASTGW010000303.1:0-8899 GCA_035718705.1 Terriglobales bacterium
GATAAAATTTGCGAGGAACTCGAAACGGTGCGCCGCCAGCGTGCGATAGACATCGACAAATAGATCGCGCAAGACCATAAGCAACCGGCGTGCGAGGCTTCGATGAGAGGGTAAGCCCCGCCCCCAGTCACTAATACGCACGCCGGTGGCGCCAGGTTCCCATAGATTGTTCTGGAAACTACTTCGAGGTAGGACGAGGTTTATGCGGACAGGAATTCGTGTTTAGACACGAATCCGGGATGATGAGCCGCTCTACCGGGCGATTGCCCACAATATGCGAGGTAACGATCTCCTCCAGGTCAGCTTCTGTGACGCCGCCATACCATACTGCCTCCGGGTACACCACCACCGTCGGACCATGCTCACATTGATCCAGGCATCCCGATTTATTGGCCCGGACTGTATTCCGCACCCCATGCTCTGCCAACTTCTTCTTGAACGCTTTTTGCAGCTCACCCTGCGCCGTCGGATCGCAGGAACCGCGTGGATGACCTTCCGGACGTGTGTTTCCACAAACGAATATGTGCTTGTCGAACTTCGGCATTACTTCAGATTACAACAGGGGAAGAAATCAGCGGATTAGAGCACGGCGCTAATGCGCCCAGCGTAGGCGGGACGTTGAAGACGTGTGAAAAGCAGAGTCGATTCCGTCAGGCGCAAGTAGCGCTCAAATATTTCGCGCGTTGAGAGGTCAATTCCAGGAATCACGCTCTGCACGTACAACTTGAATAGCGTCTGCATGGCGATCATGCGCACCAGCAGAGCGCGTTCGACAATGTCCTGCGCCGCGCGCGCCACCTCGGGATCTTCATTCGTTCGTCCCAGTTGTCCCAATTGCAGCAGGATGGCGGCATTCTTTGCAATGCGGTCAACGTACTCCGCTGCCGCCAGCGTTCGCTCGCGATGCACTCGACAAAATTGCCAGAAGGAAAGTCGATCTCGAAGAAATTCCGTTTGTCCCTGATCGAGCAAATTTCTCAATGACTGCACATCCACTGGCTGTGTCAGGCTCGGCAACGTGTCGAGATTCGCCAGAACCTTGGCGCGTTTTCGCGACATCTGCCGCAGGAACAAAGCGGCGAGTAAAGCAGCAAAAACAATGGCAATCAGCAGGTACATGTATCCCTAACGCGTCCGAAATCAACTCACAATACGCCTATCTTAGTGTATTCCGCCCCCCAAATCCTCAAGTTGGTGCTCTTGTTCCAAATTCACAAAAAGCATTCGCGAATCAAGATTTCCACAGAAAAAGCCGTACCATAAGCCATGATCTCAGCGCATGGAAGTGCCATTTCGGTTCATATCGTCGAGTGTTTTCTTCCAGGCATCGAGGTCATCTCCACCCATTTTGGGCCCATTCGCGGGCGGATTCGGGTCCCGTTTCAGGATGTAGTAGAGCCAAATGACGAGCATCCCAACCTCGCTTGCTCCGGTGATTTCCATCACCTTGAATCCAACAATCGCCCCGTATTGCGCTACCAGCGCCGCGCCGGCAAGGTCAGTAGCGGCGTAGAGCCCAAATCCCATGAGAATCCCGAACTGATAGTTCTTGAGGCTCAATGCCAGATAGCGAGCGAGAAGGAAGAAAGCAATCACCATTCCTACTTCGAACAGGCGCACGCTTCTGACCGCTACATTAACGAACCTGGTGAGCGGATACGGCGCATTGGCAAAAGGAGAGCTGCCCGCAGCTACAACGATCGAGATCACGCCCGCGATGACGAGAAATTGAGCCGCATTTCGACGGATGGCCCCGTACTCCGAAAGCGAATCCCGCATGATTTCAACCAGGAAGCACAAAATCAGAATGTGGGCACCGATTTCAAAGTACCAACTTACATAAAACCACTGCATCTTTATAGCATCGCTACTGACGTTCGCGACCTCATAAAGACCAAAGCAGCACAGTACTTCAACTGTTTTGTAAATGAGGAATACAGTATAGAGGGGAAGCCTTCTGTGTAGTCGTCGCTGGGTCACGGCCCACAACACAGCGATCTGCGCCGCCAACGGAAGTATGTTCAGCGCACGGACAATGTTATTGTGAAAAAGCATTGCAGATGATGAGCCTAGCAACTCTCATCATCCTTCTCAACTGGGAAGCGTCAACCGCCCGACACGACATTGCAGAACGGGCGAATGGGACAGAACCATCCATTCGCCCGCCAACCGTTGCTATTGGACTGGAGAGCAGTTTGGGTCCGTTAAGGGACAAATAGGAGACGTCATCGGGACAGCCGAAGTCATGGTGGCGACAGTATTGAACTGATCAGTAGCGATCTCATTTGCTTGGAAACCGGAAAGGGTTAGCACTACAGCGACAACCAACAGGCGGGTAATATTCTTCACAGCGAATCTCCTTGGTGCGATTTGCACGAGGAGATAGTCGCCAGTATTTTGCGTATTTTTTCAAAATGACTTTGCTTTTGTGAATTTGGAACAAAACTATGCTTTCATCGCCTTTGGAAGACTTTTCGAACACCACCTTGCAAGCCGTTTCCGGCACTCTCGGAAAGCTTGTTTACCTCTCTGGATTGCGTGATTCAGACGGAAAATATTCTCATTGGGGATTGGCTCGTCGCCACGGTTCCGAGACGGCCAATGCCACCATCGCCGCCGCACACGCAGACGTATTCCGCCGGCTCCTGCGCACGCCTTTGCCTTCTTTATGGAATGAGATTTCTGAACTCGCCTCAGCACAAGGAAGCGATGCCACGGGATTCGTGGGTGAAGTGTGCCAAAAGAGTCAGGAGATGATTCCTTCGGATTTGCGCGGAGGTTCGCGCCGCCACTTCAATTCAGTTTTGCTTGCGCTTTCGTCTCTGGCAGCTTCGCCGGAGGCGACTGCTGGTCGAGGCGCATAGCGATACCCACTACCTGTCCCAGCACTTCCGCTTCTTGCCGATAACGCAGCACCCTCAAAGGTGCTGGTGAAAGCGGATGTGGATGCAGAATGATCGCGTCACCCTTCATACTGCACCAGGAGCAGAAGAAGCCATCTCGCGTCTCAACAAAGTAGATAGGCCGTTCATACTCCGAGCGCCACACCCCTTCTTTGACTTCGTTCTTTGTTTCATCAACTTGGATGAACGTTCCCGGCATGAGCAGCGGATACATCATGTAATCGTCAGTTCCGATGTATCCATAGGTGAAGTCCTCGGTGGAGAGTTCCTGCAACTTCGTGAACGGCACGGTGCCCCACTTTTCAACCAGGCGACCCAGATTGCTCGTTCGCTTCAAATCGAAGCTCGGGTCCATCCGAACCGGAATCTTCACATCTTTCTTCGCAGCCGGCTGGACCAGCGGATAGGTTCGTTTCGGTTCTGCCACTTCGAAGTCATCGCCGATCTTGTTTACCGCAATCCCAAACCAGCTCAGCAATTCCTGGAAATCAATGCGATAGATTGCCGCCAGCGAGTACATCCGGAACACGCTCGGGACTACATCCTTGGTTTCGAAATCGAACAGACGTGCGAGCGGGATCTCATAGTCTTCGTTCCCGTACTTCTTCGCGATCCGAACACTACTGTTCTCCACGTCGCGAAGTGTAAACCCAAGCGATTCGCGCACTGCGCGTAAACGAGCACCAGCGCTGTTCACAACCACCCCAATCGAAGAATCGTCACAATCCTTGCCTTCTGCTCTGGATTATAACCACTTGCCTCAAGAACAAAGAAGCATTACTCCTGCGCAAATCGAGCACGCCCTGAAATACTCGGGTCTATCGCTGAACTCGAGTCCTGGCGGGCACCTGATGATTGTTTAAGGTCTATTAGAACTCAAAATTGACCGTTATCGCCGAGGCCACGCCGGAAACGCAATTCTCATCGACATACAGTGATGGCAAGCAAGTCTTACGTAATCGTAGATATCGATGGCACGATCGCCGACGTCCGCCATCGTCTTCACCACATCCACGGCGCCGCCAGGAAGAACTGGAAGGCTTTCTTCGAAGCCATGACTCGTGACGAGCCGATTCCCAATATGCTCGACTATGTCCGGCAACTCTCCCAGAAACACGGCATCCTGATCGTCACCGGCCGGCCTGAGAACTACCGCGACCGCACCGAACGTTGGCTACGAAAACACAAAGTTCCTTATGAGAACCTCTTCATGCGCCGTAGCGGCGACCACCGCCCTGACTACGAAGCGAAAGCGGCCGTGCTAAAAGAATTTCCTCCTCAGCGGATCGTCATGGCGATCGACGATCGTCCACCAGTTTGCGAAATGTGGGAATCACACGGCATCAAATGCATGCACGTACAAAGCGACCAGGAAAATCAGGAGGTGAACCTGCTTTACCAGCAACGCCCGAACGGTACGACCCGATCGCCAAAGAAGAAACCGCGCTATTCTCCCCAGACGAAAGCGTCAAAGACGCGATCGATCGTGAACCCCAATCGCTTGTAGAGCTCAACCGCGCCGTGGTTTGCTTCCGTTACCGTCAGCGTCAACTGATGGAAATTTCTTTTGCTCAGGTCATAAGCGGAAGCTTCCATCAAGGCCCATCCTAAGTGATGACCTCGATATTTCGGCAGGATACAAACTTGCGTCACATGCCCAACATCTCCGCGGACTCTCGAGCAGAGGATTACGCCTACAACGTTTCCATTGCCTTTGTCTATCGCGACAAATGACGCGGAGTTGTCAAAATAGCCGCATCCTGGAAACCGCACGATATTATTCAGAAACCGCAACGCTCCCTGCTGGGTTCGATACTGATCGTTGATCTCGGAATCTACGTGTCCGCGATAACATTCCATGATGAGAGACGCGGCTGTCTGGTAATCCTGTTCTGTCCAGCGACGAATCTCGAATCCTTTCGGCGTTTTCGGAGCGGGAATCTTGCCGCCATTCTTCAGCGGCAAAGCCATGAACAATCGCTGGAACCGGCGAAAGCCTTGCGATTCAAACGGTAGCGCAACGCTTCCGGAAGGATGCACCAGCAATTGCGCTTCAATGCGTTTCACGCCCGGCGATTGCTGCAAGGTCTCCACCACGTGCGTAATCAGGCGCTTCTCGATGGCGTGATCACCGCCCTCGCGAGAACTCTCTTCTTCTACGAACAAATCGCCGATTACGCCTTTGCTGTTCTCGTAAACGAAGAAGGAATAACCGTGTAATCGCCCGCGCTCGACCGCTGCATAGCCTGGCAGGATCCGTGCGTCCACATATCGAAGTATCATCTCGGCCGACGAGGAATAATCCCACGACAACACGCGGGCCCAAGCCTTCGTTTCCTCTTCAAGCAAGGGGCGCAAGTCTGCTGACGTGAAATGCCTTAGGTCGATGATTTCCACGCGAGTCCAATAGTTCGATGATCCGTTCGCCCGCTCGGAAACCGGGCACACGAATCTAGAAGTCTAAGCTCCAAAACCATCACTGTCATTGGGTGGAACAAGGTTAGTAGCTAACCGTCGCGAGTCTTGACCTTCAACGAGCTTGCACCAGGTACAGCTCCAACTTTCGAGCCGGAAAATTGCCGATCAGTTTCACCCGGGTTCCAAGCATCGTTTGCAAAGCCGCCTCCGAACCTTGCCTGGCAACGAGCACGTGTTCTTGCGCGGGAATCTGGCCCCGATCGTAACTGGCAATCGCGCGGTTCTCTTCCGGATTCAAGTGATATTCGTAGGCGTAATAGTTCAGGCCGTACTCGATGTCCCGCGGCACCCCGAAAACTGCAATCTGCTTCGTATCCCGCGAAACCAGACCGGAAACTTCCTGCGCAATCGGCCGCGCCGAATTCTTAAGATCAATCGTCGGTCCGGCGAACTTGATTACGAAGCTGATCGCCAGCACCATGGGAACCAAAGTTGCCAGATGCAGAACTCGCCAACTCTTCAACAGAATGGCCGTCAGCATCGCGCCTGCGCAGATCACACCCGCGATTGCTGCGATGGCGATCGCGGTGGAAGTTGGCTTCATCCTGAGTACAAAGTAGTTCGTCAGCAGCGCTGCTCCCAGCAGCAATCCGCAAATCACGGAATGCGCCACTGCAAGCGAAATCGCAGGCAGAAACGACTCTTCTCTTTTCTGCCGGAGATAGTCGGCGATCAGGACCGCAAACGGCGGAATCGAAGGCAGAATATAACCCGGCAACTTCGATCCGGAAAACGAGAAGAAGATAACCGGAAGAACGGCCCACAAGGCAAAGAACACCCCGAACGGCTCAGAAACATTTTTCCGGGCGGCGCGCGCAAAAGCCGGTATGGCAAACACAAGCCATGGCAATAACGCTGCCAGGAGCACTGGCACGTAGTACCAGAATGGCTGGTGATGGCGAAAAACGTCGCTGCTGTAGCGAGCCAAGTTGTGCTCGAAGATGAACACCCGCAGAAACTGCGAATTCGCCCTCTGCACCAGTACGAACCACGGCAGCGCAACCGCCAGGTAAACCAGAATGCCCGCGACCGATAAAGTTCCAAGCAGGGCCTTCCATTCTCTCCGCACGATTACGAATGCAACAATGACGAGCGCTGCCAAAAACGGCGCAACCGGACCTTTGGCCAACGTCGCCAGTGCCATGAAGAAGTAGAAGCCCAGCAGCAACCGCTTCTTCTGCGTCTGATACCAACCGAACCAGCACAGCGTTCCCAGCGTGAACATTGCCGTCAGCGGCATGTCCGTGGAAGCCGCCCGCCCGAAGCCGATCACGCCAGCTAGCGTTACCAGGATGATCGCTGCATCCAGTTGCGATCCTTCCCGAAACCGCCGCATGAATACGTACACGCCGACAACCATCAACGTCGCGATCACCGCCGTCGGTACACGCGCCGCCCAGTCGTGGAATCCAAAGATGCTGTACGACAGCATCGCCGACCAGTAATACAGAACCGGCTTCTCCAGCCACGCAACACCGTTCAGCACCGGTGTCACCCAATCATGACGCTGCAGCATTTCACGCGCGATCTGCGCGTAACGAGGTTCATCGGCACCGACCAAGCCGAAGCTTCCCAATCCGTAGAAGAAGAAAACCGCGCAGCACGCAAGTATCGCCAACAGTTCGGCAGGTAACTGGCTGCGCTTGCCGTTCATCGGCTCACGGCCTGCTTGTTGCGGGAGCGAATCAAAGCCCACAAACTGACGGCAGCCCAAACCGTCTCAAGGATTACGAATCCGACAGAGAAAGGATGGAAGGCGATATAGGCAAGAATGCCGGAACCGATCGCGTTCAGGATGTTGTACCAGGCGCTCGTCGATCGCATCCAGCTCATCTGGTGTCCGACATAAGCGATCAATATACAAAGCGCTCCAGCGAATGAGAACAATTGGAGCCCCAAGGATGTCATGCTTCCCATTTTAGTAGAGCGCACTTTTCTATCGGAGTCGTAACACGACTGCGGTGCGATAATCGTCTGGTGACTATTGAAGAATCATTCATGAAACAGGCCATCGCGATCACGCGCGAAGGCATTGCCAAGGGAAATTCTCCGTTCGGGGCCATTGTTGTCAAAAACGGCAAAGTTATTTCTTCAACCCATAACACAGTTTGGCACGACACCGATCCGACCGCGCACGCCGAAGTGAATGCTATCCGTCGCGCGGCGAAAGCGATCTCCAATATCGACCTTACCGGCACTGTGATGTACACGACCTGCGAGCCTTGCCCGATGTGCCTGTCGGCGATTCACTGGGCCAAGATCGATCGCGTCGTTTACGGCGCCACCATTGCCGACGCCGCCGGTGCCGGTTTCAACGAGCTTCACGTCGACGCCGAAAAGCTGGCGCAACTCGGGGGCAGCAAGCTACAAGTCGAGCGGCTTAATTCTGAAAGCGTCAACCGCGAATGCGCGGGACTTTTTACTGAATGGAAACAAGCGGCCAAGTGCGGGACCTATTAGTTCGGCCTTATTTATAAAACTCACCTGAAACGGGGGGAGTATTCCTCCTCCCGGGAGGATCGCGATGTTCCGTTATGTCGTGGTTGTCCTTTTTCTGTTGTTCTCCCTCTCTCTAATTTCTTTCGCTCAAACTAACAGTTGCACTCTCACTCTCGTGGTCGAAGGCATGAGCAGTTCGACCGGAAACCTGGGCATCCTGGTTTTCAATTCGAACAAGGGCTGGCCCGAAGATCGTACCGTCGCCTTCCGCGACATCGCCATTCCGGCGGAACCCGGAACGCAGACGGTCAAGATCCCTGACCTGCCGCCGGGTCGTTACGCCATTTCCCTGGTCCACGATGAAAACAAGAACCACAAAGTCGACAAGAACTGGATCGGCCAGCCCAAGGAGCAGTGGGGCATGTCGAACAGCCTGCACGCGACTTTGAAAGCACCGCCGATCGAGAAGGCCTGGTTCGACCTTCCTTCAGACCGGGAGATCCATATCAAAATCAATAACCCGTAGAAGGCCCGATTCCCACAATGGAAGGGGAGGGATACCCTCCCCCCTTGGGTCGATCTATTGAAATCAGCAACTTACGTGGCTTGATCCGTCGATCTATGCGAATCAACAACTTACGGATAGTCGTTAGCTAAGTTGCTGATTCTAAGGATATTGCGGGACAGACGATACCCCCTCCCCCGGTGACCATGAAAACAAAGGAGTTATTTCACAGACCAACAAAACAAAGCAGTTAAGTACCCGGTAGCCAGTAAAACCGGTTCTCGGTCGTCGGTTATCGGTTCTCGTTAGAAGCCTTGGTCCTCGAACTTCGGTTGTCAAAGAACGAAGGTGGTGAGGCGCTTTTTGGCGCATTCACCACCTTATATTTTCAGAATAGCAAAGTGGGCACGGTAGTATGCCAAATCTTCGAAAACAAATTCAGCACAAAGACTCAGAGGCCCGAGGGAAAAACCCTCACAATGTACGTTGGGGGTGAAGCAAATGCATAGATGCTCGTCGGGCTTGCCCTCCTCAGCATAACCTGACCTGGTAGGAGGCACTGCGGGACGGAAAG
>DASTGW010000304.1:0-4367 GCA_035718705.1 Terriglobales bacterium
TTTGAGACGATCGCGATGGCAAAGGTTTCAACATCGGCGAATGAAGCTCGCAACCTCGGCTTCCTCTCTGACAACGACGTGATCGTGATGAACCGCGAGCGCTTGCTCTCCGACGCGAAGGAACGTGCGTTTGAATTGGCGCGCGCGGGCTACAAGCCTCCAGTGATGCGGACGGAGATCGCGGCGCCGGGCGAAAACATCCTGGCGACACTGAAGTTAGGCGTGCACATCATGCGTCAGGGTGAGTTCATCAGCGACCACGAACAGAAGATCGGAAACAAAGTGGCCGAGGTGCTCTGCGGCGGTGCGGTTTCGCCAGGCACTCCGGTAAGCGAACAATACCTACTCGACCTGGAGCGCGAAGCTTTCAAATCGCTCTGCGGCGAGAAGAAGACGCAGGAACGCATTCAGTACACGCTGAAAACAGGAAAGCCGCTGAGGAACTAGCTCACGAAGCGGCAAATAGCGATGGATGTGCGCTCCATTTCATTGAACCGGCTATTGAAGCGTTGGCACTGGTTGTGCTCAGACGAATTCGAACTGGTTGATGTAGATGAATTCGGTGATCTCTTTCTCCAGTCCAGCAATGGACCGGTCTTGATGCTAGACGTTCACCGCGGCGAACTGAAAGAGCGAGCTGGTTCAGTCACGGAATTCGATGAAGATCGAAGTGCAGCCGAGGACGATTCGCATCCGTTCCTGCACCGGGTAGAGAGCAGCGGAGATGTACCGAAAGCGCAGAAGCTGTACGGATACAAGCTGCGCCCGTTTACCGCGGACAATGTTCCGAATGAGGACATGGTCTATGTGACGGACCTTTACGAATATCTCGGTTACATAGCGGAGCTGGAGAACCAGCTCGGAAACTTGCCGGAAGGCACAAAAGTCAAGGTTGTGGTGAAGAAGAGCAAATCAAATGCGTGAAGTCGTAATCGTATCTTCCGTTCGTACTCCCGTCGGTAAGGCCTACAAGGGCACCCTGCGCGCAACGCGGCCTGACGACCTGGCTGCCGTCGCGATCAAAGGCGCGCTCGAACGCGTTCCGCAGCTTGATCCGAAAGAGATCGAGGACGTCATCATCGGCTGCGCCATGCCCGAAGCCGAGCAGGGGATGAACGTGGCCCGCATCGCTTCCCTGCGCGCCGGACTTCCGGTCGAATGCTCGGCCATGACCATTAATCGCTTCTGCTCATCGGGACTGCAGGCGATTTCGCTCGCCGCCGACGCCATCGCGGCCGGTCGCGCCGAAGTCGCGGTCGCGGGCGGCACCGAGTCGATGACCATGATCCCCATGGGCGGCCACAAGGTTTCGGCCAACCCGTGGCTGGTTTCGAATTACCCCGACGCCTACCTGTCGATGGGCCTCACGGCCGAACGCCTTGCCAAGCGCTACGGAATCACCCGCGAACAATCTGACCAGTTCTCGTTGCGCTCGCATCAAAAAGCGATAGCGGCGATTCAAGCCGGCAAGTTCGACGACGAACTTGTGCCGGTCCCGGTGAGCTTTACCACGCCGAACGGCTCGAAGCCGAAGCGTATGGAAATCGAATTCAAGATGGACGAAGGTCCACGCGGCGACACCACGCTCGAAGCACTTTTGTCGTTGAAGCCCGCTTTTCACGTCAAAGGCACAGTGACGGCCGGCAATTCGTCGCAGATGTCGGACGGTGCCGCGGCCTCGGTGGTAATGTCGGCAGAAAAAGCGAAAGCGCTCGGAATCAAGCCGCTGGCCCGCTTTGTCGCGTTCGCCACGGCCGGCTACAAACCCGAAGAGATGGGCGTCGGTCCGGTGTATGCGATCCCGAAGGCTCTGAAGATGGCCGGCTTAAAACTCGATGACATCGACGTCTTCGAACTGAATGAAGCTTTCGCGGCACAGTCGCTAAGCGTGATCAAGGAAGCCGGACTCGATCCCGAGAAGATCAATCCGAACGGCGGCGCAATCGCACTCGGCCATCCTTTGGGATGCACTGGCGCAAAATTGACGGCCAGCATCATCCGCGAATTAAAGAGAAGAAACGCGAAGTATGGAATCGTGACCATGTGCGTAGGTGGCGGCATGGGCGCGGCAGGAATTATTGAGAATCTGCAATAACATTGGGAGAAGACATGGCAACGGCAGCAGTCCCGAAGAACAAGATTATGGGTGGCAGCTTTCTTTTGGAGGAGCGTTCTCCCGAAGAGGTTTTCACTCCGGAAGATTTTTCTGAACAACATCAGATGATCGCGCAGACAACCGAGGAGTTCGCGACCAAAGAGATCGTCCCGGCGAACGACGCGATCGAAGACAAGCAATTCCAGGTCACGCGCGACCTCCTCAAGAAGGCGAGCGAACTGGGACTCACCTCCATCGACATCCCCGAAGAATACGGCGGCATGGAGTTGGACAAAGTCTCATCGGCCATCGTAGCCGATCGCATCGCGAAGTCCGGCAGTTTCTCCGTCGCGTTCGGCGCGCACGTCGGCATCGGCACGCTGCCGATCGTGTGGTTCGGCAACGAGCAGCAAAAGCAGAAATACCTGCCCAAACTGGCTGCTGGCGAGTGGATTGCCGCTTATGCACTGTCCGAATCTTCTTCCGGATCTGACGCCCTCAGCCTTCGTACTAAGGCAACGCTCTCGCCTGATGGCAAGCACTACCTGCTCAACGGCGAGAAGATGTGGATCTCGAACGCCGGCTTCGCCGACGTGTACATCGTGTTCGCGAAGATTGATGGCGAAAAGATGACGGCGTTCATCGTCGAGCGCAAGTTCCCCGGCTTCAATGTCGGTGCGGAAGAGCACAAGATGGGCATCCGCGGCTCGTCCACGTGCCCGCTCATCCTGAACGATTGCCAGGTGCCGGTCGAGAACGTACTCGGAGAAATCGGTAAGGGGCACGTGATTGCCTTCAACATCCTCAACGTAGGCCGCTTCAAGCTCGGTGCGGGATGCATCGGTGGCGCACGCAATTCCCTTTCGCACGCGATCGGTTATGCCAAGCAACGCAAAGCGTTTGGAAAGACCATCGCCGACTTCGGGCTCATCCGCGAAAAGGTTGCTCGTATGGCCTCGCAGATATACGTCGGCGAGAGCGCCGTGTATCGCACCGTCGGCATGATCGATACCGCCACCAGCGAAATCGACAAGCACGCACCCGACGCCAGTGCACAAATCCGCAAGGCGATCGAAGAGTACGCAGTCGAGTGCTCGATCATCAAGGTCTGGGGATCGGAGATGCTCGACTTCGTCGTCGACGAAACCGTGCAGATCTACGGTGGCTACGGCTTTGTCGAGGAGTATCCGGCAGAACGTGGCTATCGCGATTCACGTGTGAACCGCATCTTCGAAGGCACAAACGAGATCAACCGGCTCATCACTACCGGCTGGCTCTTGAAGCGCGCGATGAGCGGACAGCTGCCGCTGATGCCGGCGATCAAGAAGGTGCTCGACGAAGTAATGGCCGGGCCTTCCATGTCTGAGTCTTCGGACGGACCGCTCGCGACGGAGAAGTCGATCGTCGCTAATGCGAAGAAGATCGGCCTGTTCGTCTCCGGCGCGGCTTCGCAGAAATACATGGCGGGCCTGGCGGATCAGCAGGAGGTCATGGGGGCCATGGCCGACATGCTCATCGAAGGCTTCATGATGGAGTCGGCTCTGCTGCGCACTCTGAAGATCGTCGACAAGCAAGGCGAATCAGCAGCAGCTCTGCCCATCGCGATGACGCAGGTTTACCTCACCGAGGCCATGAACCGCATCGAAGCCGCGGCCAAGCGCATCATCGCAGCCGTGGCCGAAGGCGACATGCTCCGCACCCAGATGGCGATGCTGCGTAGATTGGTAAAGTTCGAGCCGTTCAACACCATCGCCCTCACACAGCAAATCGCGACTCGCACCCTGGAAGCAGGAAAGTACGTGATTGCTTAGTTAACAAGTTCAATTCAAAGCTGCAGCGGACGCCATTTGCGTCCGCTTTTTCTTTCTCATTCCATATCCGTGGAAGCCGTCACGAAACTTCCCATCCCGTTCCAAGTCGTCTCGTGAGTAGCTGACTGTAAGTAGTTCTTACGCTGTTTCCCGGGTTGTATCGCAAATGGACAAAATAACACGTGTGATATCAGCGGTTTGCCGTACGCCTATCTGGCATGATCGTTGCACTTCCAAAAAGCGCCAGTAGAGCGCCTGCTGACGACTCTTTTCCCCTGGGAGCCATACGACCTTGAGCCAGAACATTTTGTTCATCGCCAAGTCCGATGAAACATATCGACAACTGCTACTTGAATCCGAAGGATTCACAGTGCGACGAATCGATCCGCAAGAAGCCCGAGCTACCTTAACGACGGAGCGCTTTCCGCTTGCCGTTATCACTACGGAACATGGGCCGCAGG
>DASTGW010000305.1:0-9941 GCA_035718705.1 Terriglobales bacterium
CGATAACGGCGAGTAAGGAACCACAATCTGGGGAACCTGAGTGCCGAGTGCGGCCTGCGGTAATGCAAGCGGGGGCAGAACGCCCACGACGGTGTACGGAACACGTCCGAGCAGGATGGGTTTGCCGAGAACGTCCGGCGAGCCTCCGTAATGGGATTGCCAGAACTCATAACTCAACATGGCGACGGAACCATTGCCCGGCACCGCTTCTTCAGGCCGGAATTCCCTGCCAATCTCTGGACGCAAGCCGAGAGTCTTAAGCAGATTCGGCGTGGCACGCATCCCTCTGACGCGCTCGGGCGTGTCGCCCTGAAGCAGGCTGAAATTCACGGCACGCGTGGCGGTGATGGACGAGAAGCTGTGAGCCTGGCGTGTCCAATCGTCGTAGTCAGGGAACGAGATCGGATTGTTCGGAACTTTATCGTTGCCCAGCAGCGTGAGAGTGACGACCTGGTCAGGCTCCGGGTAAAGCAGCGGCTTCAGGAGAACGGCGTCGATGATGCTGAACATCGCCGAGTTCGCACCGATACCGACGGCGAGCGTGAGAATGATGACGGCGAACTGCACCGGTGCATGGCGCGCCATCCGCAGGACCTGGCGGGTGTTGAGCAGCAGTGACATGGACGGAACATAGAGAGAGAACGAGAATGCGTCCAATTCATTTTCAGAATCTTTGCATGACGCATTCTCATGAATAGGCTTAGAGCTTTTCGAAGGGTGTGTTCAGGATGGGATACTTTGCCCAGTCTTTGTAGTCGAAGTGCCACCATTCGGATTTGTACACCGTGAAACCCTCCTCTTCCATGATCTTGCGCAGCAGGTCACGACGCTCAGTTTCTTCTTTGGTGCCGCCTTTGTAATCAGGGTAGGAGCGCTCTGACATTTCGTCGTAACCGCTGGGCATCTCGACCTCCCTTCCCGTTTTCAGGTCATAGAGGCTGAGATCGACGGCGCATCCGCGATTGTGCATGGAGCCTTTGGCAGGATCGGCGACGAACTCATGCTTGTCGGCAGGAGTGCCGTCCCAAAACATCTTGGTGACATACCAGGGGCGGTAGCCGTCATGGATGATGATGCCGTAGCCAAGGGATTTTAGCTTGGCGTTGGCGCGAACGACTCCTTCCGCGGCAGGACGCTGCAAGAAGGCGCGCGCCTGGCTGTAGAACGGCGTGCTCATGAAATTGTTCGAGCTGGCATAGCGGATGTCGAGCTTGATGGTGCGATCGAGCTTCGTGAGTTCCACCAGATCGGGCTTGCGGAAATCGCCATGCTCAACGGGAGGGTTGGAAGCGAGAGCTTCTTTCTTGAGCTCGGAAACGGGCTTAACCGGAGTGATGTGGAAGGATTGAACGGACGCGGGCGCCGCCGCTTGGCCGAAGCAGGAGATGGAGAGCGAGAAAGCTACAATGAACAGGGACAGAATTCTTTTCATTTGGAACCCAGATGTACCCACGTGAATCTGAGAATCGGAACGGCTTTCCACGATGCTACTGAAATCTTCGCTACTTTTGTTTGTTTTTTCCATTTTCCTGGTACAAGCCAAGGCACAAGACTTTGTGGGCTCGGTGAGGGCTTTCCTCGATCGCGGACAATTCCCGGAAGCACAAGCGAAGCTGAAGCAGTATCGCGAGTCACGAGGAGTGACACCGGAGTATATCGAGGCTTACTCCTGGCTGGCGCGAGAGGCACTTGCGCGCAAGGAATTCAAGACGGCTCAGCAGTACGCGGCCGAGACCTACAAGATGAGTACGGCAGAGTTGAAGAAGCGCGCGCTCGATGCAGAGCCCAGGCTACCTACGGCCTTGGGCGCGGCAATCGAGGTGAACGCGCAGGCGATGGCAGGAGAAGGGAGCCGGGCGGAGGCTGTGCAATATCTGACGGCCGAGTTGCACAAGTACCCGAAGAATTCGATTGCGGCGAGGATCCGCAAGAACATCAATCTACTCTCACTTGAGGGTAAGCCGGCCCCGGCGCTGGTGGAAACTACTTACGTGGGTCCGAAACCTCAGCCTTTGGCATCCCTGCGCGGAAAAGCAACGATCCTGTTCTTCTGGGCGCACTGGTGCGTGGACTGCAAGGCCGAGGCACCTATCCTTTCGCGATTGAAGCAGGAGCTTGGAGACAAACTGGCTATCGTGGGCCCTACCCAGCTGTACGGATATGCAGGCAATGGGGCGGAGGTGAGTCCGCAGGCAGAGACCCAGTACATTGATGCGGTACGACAGAGGTACCTGGCAGGATTATCCGACATGCCGGTTCCGATCGCGGCGGAGAACTTCGTCAACTATGGTGCCAGCACGACGCCAACGCTGGTGTTGGTGGGGAAGGATGGGAAGGTAAAGCTGTATCACCCGGGCCGAATGACGTATGAGGAACTCAGGAGCCGATTGTTGCCTTTGGTTACGCAATCCGGTGATTAAAGTCATGAGTACGAGCCGATTTTGGCTTCCCGTCGACGAGAAACCTGAAGTAACATAACTTCACTGCGCCGGATTCTCGGAAGACTTCAATTCCGGAAATCCCTACAAAACCAGAAATGATGACCCAGAGCCAATACCGGGACGCTATCGTTCACTCCGGACGAGTGCTGTACGAACGCGGGTTTATTGCCGCCACGGATGGCAATATCTCTGTCCGATTGGATGACGAGCGCATCCTGATTACGCCAACGTGCATGTGCAAAGGCAAGATGCATGCGGACGACCTGGTGATCATCGACCGGTATGGACGAAAGCTGGAAGGCGAACGAAACGTTTCCAGCGAAGTGCAGATGCACCTGCTGATCTACAACATGCGTGCGGATGCGCAGGCGGTGGTACACGCGCACCCGCCGACCGCCACGGGTTTTGCGGCAGCAGGCATCGCGCTGGACCAGCCCTTGGTGTCTGAGGTAGTGCTGACGCTGGGTGCGGTACCGCTGGCTGCGTACGGTTGCCCGGGAACACAGGCGCTGTCGGATTCGTTGCGTCCGCTGATTCCGGAGCATGACGCCATCCTGATGGCAAACCACGGTGTGGTGACGTACGCGGATGACCTGGAGCGTGCGTTCATGCAGATGGAAACGGTGGAACACTTCGCGAAGATCACGCTGGTGGCAAGAACGCTAGGAAATCCTAAAACCCTCGACGCTGACGAAGTTAAGAAGCTGACGGCGATTCGGCGGCAGATGGAAGCTGCGCGAATGGAAGCGAACGAGCGGCGGGCGAAGTTCGAAGTGGTGAATTCGTCGAGCTACTAGGTTCCTGAGCCGCTTAACTTCAAAGATGCTTCGCTACGCTCAGCATGACCTGGGTATTTCAGGCTTTCGTGGTTGCTGCGGCTGTTCCTACCTGACTCAACCATTTTTCAAATTCCTGCAGAGCTAATTCACATTGCTTCTGGTGGCGGAGTTTCTTGTCGCGCATCTTTTCCGGCCAAGGCGGCAGCAGATCGAAGGTGATGTTGGCAGGTTGGAAGGACTTCGTTTCGGCGTGTGCGATGTAGTTGGTGAGGCTGCCGAAGGCGGTGGGGCGCGGCGGAGCGATCGGCTGCTCTTGGCGATAAAGAGCGGCGGCGTGAATGCCGGCCATCAAGCCTGTAGCAATCGATTCCACATAGCCTTCCACGCCGGAGATCTGTCCGGCAAAGAGGATGCGCGGGTGCTCGCGCATCTGTAACGTGTCGGTTAGCAGCGCAGGCGAGTTGATGTAGGTATTGCGGTGAATTTGGCCATAGCGAAGGAATTTGGCGTTCTCGAGCCCGGGAATAAGTCGCATCACGCGGGCCTGCTCACCGAACTTGAGGTGATTCTGGAAACCGACGATGTTGTAGGAGTCGGCGCGAAGGTTCTCCTGGCGCAGTTGCACGACGGCGTAGGGGTGGCGACCAGTTTTCGGATCGTTCAGGCCGACGGGCTTCATAGGACCGAAGCGGAGGGTGTCGCGTCCGCGGCGCGCGATCTCTTCGATGGGCAGGCAGCCTTCGAAGTAGTTGAGCTTCTCCCATTCTTTTTCTTCGACGGATTGCGCTTCGATCAGCGCATCGAGGAAGCGGTCGTACTCTTCTTTTGTGAATGGACAGTTGATGTAGTCGGCGGTGCCCTTGTCGTAGCGAGCGGCCATGTACACGCGCGACATGTCGATGGAATCGGCTTCGACGATGGGGGAGATGGAGTCGTAAAAGAAAAGATGATTGCTGCCGGAGAGGCGAGTAATCTCCTGCGAAAGGGCGTCGGAGGTCAACGGGCCGGTGGCGATTACGGTGATGTCGTTGGCTTCGTCAACAGCGGTGACTTCCTCGCGATGGATGCGGATCAGCGGCTCGCGCTCCAGAGCTTCGGTGGTGAGCCGGGCGAAGACATCGCGGTCGACAGCGAGTGCGTGCCCAGCTGGAACCTGGGCCTGGCGGGCAATTTCCATGAGAAGCGACCCGGCGCGGCGCATTTCTTCCTTGAGCAGCCAGGGCGCGGTGTTCTCGCTATCAGATTTGAGCGAATTGGAGCAGACGAGTTCGGCGAAGTTGCCGGTCTCATGGGCGGGCGTCTTGCGGACGGGACGCATCTCGTAGAGATCGACTTCGATACCGCGCCGCGCGCATTGCCAGGCAGCTTCTGAGCCGGCGAGTCCGGCGCCAATGATTTTGATCTTCAACATTCGATGGTTAGTGGCTAGTGGTTAGCGGATAGGTTCATTATAGAGGCAAGGAGAGACTGCGTGGCACGTGTGAGCTATGTGGAACCGCAGAGTGCGCGGGCAGAAGTAAAGCAGATATATGAGCATCGCCTGGGCGGCAGGCCGGCGAACGTGCATAAGGCGATGGCACATAGTCCCCACGCGTTAACGCCATTTCTCGCGTTCTATGCGGCTGCGGGTGCGAGTCTCGAGCGCAAGCTGTGGGAGATGGTGTATCTGCGCGTGTCTTTCCTGAATGGCTGCGAGTACTGCGTGCAGCATCATGTGACGTCGTCGAAGAAGGTGGGGCTTGTACCTGAGGATTGGAAGGCACTGAAGTCAGCCGAGCTTTCGCGATTCGGAGAGCCAGAGCAGGTAGCGCTGCGCTATGCGGAGAAGCTGACCAAGACGCCAGCAGCGGTTTCGGATGAGGACGTTGCGGAATTGAAGAAGTATTTCTCCGAGCAGCAGATCGTGGATTTGCACCTGCTGGTAGGGCTGGCGAATTTGACGAACCGGTTCACAGGACCCCTCGGATTGGAGTTGGAGTTCGTGCCCGTGGAAGTTTAAAGGTAACGCTCTTCGAGAATGGACACGTGATGAATGGCGTGTCCGGCGATGATGTGGGCGAGGGCGCGGACGGTGAAGGGCATGTCGCTGGCGATACCGTGCCTGGTCCAGGCTTCTGGGGGGAGTGTGCGAAAGAAGATGATGGTAGAGCGGCGGATGGCCTCGAACTCTTCGAGGTGGGTGCTCCAGGGGATTTCGTGAGCGCGCGTGGCGGCGAGCGAGGCTTTTTCGTCGAAGCTGGGCAGCGGTGTTTCGAAATTGCGCGCGAACCAGAAGGCCCGGGAGAGGAAGACGCGCTCGGCGTCATTCACGTGGCTGAGCACTTCGCGCATGCTCCACTTTGCAGGGGCGTAGCGGTGTTTCGAGCTTTCTTCTGAAATGGGGCGCAGTGAAACGGGAATGGCATTGAGTTGGTCTGCGAGCGTTTGCAGGATGGCGCCGGCCGGAACGCGATCGATATAGCGAAAGTAATACGGCGCAGCTTCGGTGGCGGAGATCATCACTTCAGTTTGGCTCAAGCGGTGGTAAGCGAAAAGAGCCACTTATCGGAATTTCAAAAAGACCACTACAGGATGATGCGTTCGTCGCCGACGCGGCGGGTGACGCGTTCGCGATCGAGATATTCGAGCAACGGGATCGCGTATTTGCGGGTGATGCCAGTGAGGTCCTTGAATCTGGCGACATCGATTTTGGGCGATATAGCCTTTGCCTCAGCGAGTTTGCGGCGGAGTTCGGCAAGGGCGTCACGGTGGAAGACGAGGTCATCAGAAAGCTTGATGAGAACCCGGTCGCGAAGGAGAAGAGTAACGATCTTCTGCGCTGTCGTTCTGTCCACTGGCAGTGAGGCGAGGACCTCCTTGAGCGCCGGAACTTTCAGTCCGGCGGAGGCGAAGGCGTTCTCGATGGTCTGCTTCGACTGCGCTTCCTTGTCCTGCAAGACGACGCCCCGTCCGGCGAGACGGACTGTTTCACCGGAGAGTTCGATCTTCTTCTGGCGAGCGAGATCCTCGAACAGCGCGGAGAAGACTTCTGCACGAAGGTCGAGCTTTTCCCGCAGCTCGCCTTTGCTGATGCCGGCGACGAGCGGATTCATCTTGTGAAACGTTTCCAGTGCCTTAATTGCGGATATTCCTGCAAATTCGAAAGCTGATTTAGAGATCATCACGTCGGCGGCTTTGATGACCTTGTCTGGACCTGTCGATTTCAAAAGTGCGGTCGCGGATTTTGCCACTTGGGAGGCGTGCCATCCGGTTTCTGAGAGCGCGTCGCGAAGGGAAAGACCTTCGCTGCCGCGGCGAGCGACGCGGGCGAAGAGAGAGTGCTCGGGAGAGTGGGATTGCAGAGCCCTTAGAGTGGTTATAACGGATTCCGCCTGCCTGCGAGTACGAGAACGAGGCAACGGATGGGCATCAACGATGACGCCGCCGCCGATAGTCACGACGGGCGAGAACTGACGCAGGATGAAGCGGTCGCCGGGAACCAGCAAAACGGGCTCCGTGAGGCGGAGCTGAACGAGGCCGGTGTCGCCGGGCTTGAGTTGGTTGCCTTCGTAGAGCACAACTTCGGCGATGGTCTCGCTGGTGTAGGCGTGAAAGTGAACTCGGGCGCGGTCTTTCAGCGGCTTGGCAGTTTTGAGCAACGAGAGCGAAATGTCGAGAGTTTTGGTGGCGCGGAGGAGATCCGGTTGTGCGAGTGTCATGCCGCGCGAAACTTCTTCGGTAGTCACTCCGGCAAGGTTGAGCGCCGTGCGCTCTCCGGCCTGTGCTTTTTCGGCGGCAGAGCCGTGGACCTGCACGCCGCGCACGCGTACCCGCTTTCCAGCCGGAAACAGCTCCAGCTCTTCTTCTTTCTTGACCGATCCTGAAATAAGCGTACCGGTTACGACGGTTCCGAAGCCTTTCATGGTGAAGACGCGGTCGATGGGTAGGCGGAAGTTCGCGCTGATGCTCTTGGCGGGAACCTCTGAAGCGACTCGCGCGAGTTCACGCTTGAATTCTTCGATACCAACCCCCGTTTTCGCACTGACCGGAATGACGGGGGCACCATCGAGGAATGAATTGCGCAGGAATTCCTGCACTTCGAGCTTCACGATGTCGAGAGTCTCGGCATCGACGAGATCAGATTTGGTCAGCACGGTAATGCCGCGGGGGATTGAGAGCAGACGGCAAATGTCGAAGTGCTCCACGGTCTGAGGCTTGATGCCTTCTTCGGCGGAGATGATGAGCAGTACAAGGTCGATGCCGCCGATGCCAGCGAGCATGTTGCGCACGAAACGCTCGTGGCCGGGGACGTCGACAAAACCAAGGCGGAGCTTCTCGCCGTTTGCAGCAGGAAGTTCAAGGTGAGCGAACCCGATGTCGATGGTGATGCCGCGTCGCTTTTCTTCTTCGAGACGGTCGGCGTCAATGCCGGTAAGGGCTTTTACGAGTGCGGTCTTGCCGTGGTCGATGTGTCCGGCGGTGCCGACGATGACAGATTTCACAAAGGGATGATAACGGATAGGGGGAGAGGAAGCAGTGGGGGACTCGCTGGTTGACGAGTCCCCGCGAAAGTCCTGCGGTTGAGTCTCTCAGGACTCGGACTCACGCTTCAATTGGTGTGATGCCTGTTGTTCCATCGAGGTTTACGGCGACCTGGTGCCGAGCGCAATTTCGAGTAGCCGCCAGCCATTTCCGGCGCAAAAACGGTGCGAATCGTGCGAAAATAGGAGGTACCGATCGCACGGTTCCCCCAAAATGCCAGATACTTCCGCGACCCTCGCCATTACTCCCAAAGTCTTAAAAGATCACGGCATCACGCAGGATGAATACAAGAAGATCCTCGAGTTAATGGGTCGCGAGCCGTCGCTGACCGAACTCGGGATTTTCAGCGTGATGTGGAGCGAGCACTGCTCGTACAAGTCGTCGCGCGTGCACCTGAAGCGACTGCCAACGCGGTCGAAACTGGTGGTGCAGGGTCCAGGCGAGAACGCGGGTATCATCGACATCGGCAATGGCTGGGCCTGCGCATTCAAGATCGAGTCACATAACCACCCTTCATTTATCGAGCCATTCCAGGGAGCGGCGACCGGCGTAGGCGGAATCCTGCGAGACATCTTCACCATGGGCGCAAGACCGGTGGCGGTGATGGACTCGCTGCGGTTTGGCGAGATACGGAAAACTGCTGGGTCAGACGAAGCGACGGTTCATCGCAACCATCGCATCCTTGAAGGCGTGGTAAGCGGCATCGCGCATTACGGAAATTGCTTTGGCGTGCCGAACCTTGGCGGCGAGACGAAGTTCGAGGATTGTTACTCCCAGAATCCGCTGGTGAATGCATTTGCCCTTGGACTCGTACGGCGGGATCAGATTTTTTACGCGAAAGCCGCTGGGGTTGGAAATCCGGTGATCTACGTCGGGTCGAAGACCGGTCGAGACGGCATCCACGGCGCGACCATGGCGAGCGAAGAGTTCACGGAAGAGTCGGAACAGAAACGTCCGAATGTGCAGGTGGGCGACCCATTCCTCGAAAAGCTGCTGCTGGAGGCTTGCGTCGAGGCGATGCAGACCGGAGCCGTCGTCGGCATACAGGACATGGGCGCAGCAGGACTCACCTGCTCAACTTGCGAGATGGGCGCACGCGGAGGCGTAGGCGTCGAGATCGAACTCGACCTGGTTCCGCAGCGCGAGACTGGCATGACACCGTACGAGATCATGCTCAGTGAATCGCAGGAGCGCATGTTGCTTGTCGCCGAGAAGGGTCGCGAAGAAGAAGTTTTCGCGGTCTTCCGCAAATGGGGACTCGATGCGGCGACCGTCGGGCGCGTGATCGACGAGAACAAGATGCGCGTGCTTGAGCACGGCAAGGTTGTCGCGGAGATTCCGAACGCAGCGCTGACGGATGAAGCACCGGTCTACAAACGTCCCTTGGAGCGATGGGAGACGCCGGTCTCGCGGGAGATGCCGGAAGAAATTCAGCTCGGCGAAAAGGCTGACCTGACGGGCGATCTGAAGACGCTGCTGGCATCGTCGAACATCTGCAATAAGCGTTGGATCACCGAGCAGTATGAGTCGTATGTGCAGTTGACGGGCGTGCAGCGTCCGGGTGGCGATGCTGGAGTGATCCGCGTGAAGGGCACCAATCGAGGACTAGCGATGGCGCTCGACGGCAACGGCCGCTGGTGCTATCTCGATCCGAAGCTGGGTGCGATGCACGCGGTCGCAGAAGCGTGTCGCAACGTAGCCTGCACGGGTGCGACACCGGTCGCGGCGACGAACTGCCTGAACTTCGCGAGTCCCGAGAAGCCGCATGTGATGTGGCAGTTCTCGCAGGTGATCGACGGCATCACCAAGGCCTGCGAGGAACTCGATGTGCCGATCACGGGCGGTAACGTGAGCTTCTACAACGAGACCCTAGGCGAAGGAATTTATCCCACGCCGGTGCTGGGCATCGTCGGTGTGCTGGACAACGCAGAGAAGAATGCGACACCCCACTTCCAGAAGGCCGGAAGCGCACTGGTGCTGCTGAGCACGGCAGAGCAGGGCGACGTGGTGGACGCACAAACGGAGTTTGGCTCTTCCGAATACGCGAAGGAAGTGCTCGGACAACTATGGGGCTTCCCGCCAACGCTGGAGTTGGAGCAGGAGGTCACGCTGCAAAGGTGCATCGTGGAACTGATCCAATCGGGGCTGGTGGAGTCGGCTCACGACATCTCGGAAGGTGGGCTGGCGGTCTGCGTGGCGG
>DASTGW010000306.1:0-7337 GCA_035718705.1 Terriglobales bacterium
TGTCGCCGAACGTGACCAGCATTGCGCAAATGGCACGCGCCGCCGAAGAAGCCGGAGCCGACGCCGTATCGCTGGTGAACACCTTCACGGCGATGGCGATCGATGCCGAAACCAGACGACCGCGGATTTCGACTGTCACCGGCGGTCTTTCGGGTCCGGCGATCAAGCCGATCGCTCTGCGCATGGTCTACGAAGCGGCGCACAGCGTGGATATCCCGGTGATCGGTATGGGTGGCATCACTACGGGTGAAGATGTGGTCGAGTTCATGCTCGCCGGCGCCGCTGCAGTCGAAGTCGGCACAGCAAGTTACTGGGATCCGTGTTCAACAGAAAAATTAGTCGATGCACTCGAAAGCTGGTGCTTCGAACACAACATTGAAAAGATCACGGACTTGGTAGGAGCGCTGAAGACGGATTAACGTCAGTGCATCATCTTTGGCGGTCTCAACCGCAGAAACACATGGAACGACACGGGATTACTGCCGTACACGGGATCAAGCGCTGAGGGCTTGGAGTAGAAGGTGACGTCGGCTCCGAGGCCGATCTGGCCGTGTTTGTTCTGGACAATATCGCGCACGCCACCAAAGGTAAACGCCCCGATGCGGAACGACTGGTGATCGAGCGGCGGATCGAGTTCGAGTTCGTCTTTATCCACCAGTTCCAGCCGCGTATACGCGTAATTGTTATCCAGGAAATTCAGCGACGACTCGTACAAATAGCTGTTGCCAACAGCGTTGTCGTGGTCCTTGCGATTGCGTCCCCACACAAGCGTGTTGGCCCAGTTCCCGCGTGAGATGGGCTTGTTGTACGCGATCGAAGCGGTGTGTCGATCGGTGTTGCCGGGCTCAATAGATTCGGGATGAACCAGATGTCCAAAGCTGTATTGTGCGACCCAATTCTTGCCAGGAGCGACGCTGATGCGTGTTGACCAGGAATCGAGGGCCGCGAAGTCAAAGTTATAGCGCTTCTCATCTGGCTCACGTCCGTTGAAGACCGAGGCCTCGAGTTTGGCCGGACCGATGATGAAGCCGCTGGTGATCAAACCGTAGGTAATGTGAGTCGAATCTTGCAGGTGATGACCTAGAACAGCCGCTGGATTTTCCATCGCCGAGAGCCGATGCGGAAATCCGACAGGTCCAAGCGCTGGTTCACCGACAGGTCCGCCGTACAGCAGCCACGTGATCTTTTCTGACAGCGGATAAGTCAGCCGTACAGCGATCTCGCTGAACAGATCGTGCGGATGCTGGAAGTCAACCAGCGGCCTGCCCTTGTAAGTCTCACCGGTCTGGAAGAGCGTCGGGAATCCAGGATGCGGCGTGGTCAGCGGCTCGGCCGAAAGCATCTGGCGGAACTGGATGGTTCCCTTCCCGAGCGAATGCTCTTCCATCAGCATCAGCCAGTTTGACGACTCGGCTTTACCGACGCCGCGCGGTCCGCCCTGCTGGTCGTAGCCGACGATGAGGTTGCCGTGCGCCATCAGGCTCCACGAGCCTTTAGCGGTCATCCACATGTAATGCGGTGTGGATGCAGGCAGCCACGAGGTTCCGGACTCGAACGTGCCGGCAAACTGCTGCCCGTGATCCATGTGCATGTTCATGGGCTTACTCATGTCCATGCCGCTGTGCTGGTCGTGCTGCATGGAGTCCTGCGCAGCAGCGGCGATCACCAGCAACAATGTCAGTACGAAGATCGAGAGTGCTTTCAATGGGTCCTTCCTGAATCAGCGTTCACCTTTGCTGACGCAGGTATCGATAAAACCTTACAGATCATGGTAACCAATTCATTGGGCATTCGCGCTTATCGTAACGGGATCGCCGGTCTGGTGATCTTCGATCTGAAAGCGAAGGAAGTCGTGGACGGCCTCGATCGCCTGCACCGACTTGCTCTCGATCTTCACTCTTGCCCCATTGGGCAGAGTCTCGCTGGTGTAGTGAATCTGATGCTTCAGCTTCTTCATGGTCGTCACGCCCGGCGGAGTCTGGTCGTGCACGAAGTGTGGAATGGAGAAATCGCCCTTCGAGAACATGCCGGCGATGTGAATCAGGTGTTCCTGGATCTGAGAGATCGACTGCTCATCCTTGGGATCGTTGGCGGTGACCTGAATCATGCCACCCGAGTTGGTCAAAATGAAGTGATGGGTGGTTTCAGTCTGGCTGAAACCCATGCCCTCGTGCGCTTCGCCGCGCTGCTTCACGTTGTTGTAGTGGGATTGCGACTGCTTCATGTGCTCGGCATGCATGGGGCAATCTTTCATGTCTTTGTCGGGCTTGGGCGAATCTTGCGCGAGGACCGGCATCGCAAGAGTCGAAACGAGCAGTGCAAGTACGAATTTCATGGTCGAGCTCCTTTGCGTTTGGATTGAGTCAATCGGGAAGGCAACAACGGCGATGTGCGTTGCGTGCTTTCGGGATTGGCCTCGACGAATGCTTCCAGCAGTCCGAGGCGGGCATTGGAAGGATTGGCCGCGATGCGAGCGTCCCAGGCGCGAGCCGCCTTTTGCAGGATCCCTCGATACGTCCGCAGGTCCTGCAGCGAGCGCTCGACATTTTCCAGTTTCGCCTGCACGAGTTTGCGCGCGAAGAGACACGGCGCCCCTCCGTTGTCGCGTTGGCGAAGCAGCTGCTTTAACTCGGCGATGGAGAAACCGAGCGACAGAGCACCACGGATAAGGCGCACCCGCTGCAGTGCTTCGGCCGGATACAGCCGATAACCGCCAGCGGTGCGCGGCGGTCGCGCGAGCAGGCTGTGCTTCTCGTAAAAGCGCAGCGTGTCGGCGCTGACGCCGGTGAGTTTGGCCAATTCGCCCGATCGGAATGGACCGGAAGCATTCGTCATGCGAGATGAGTCTCCACGGTGGAACACGTTCGGGGGTCAACAGAAATTCGCTACTGATTGGACGCAGGTGGGACGAAACGGTTACGACTGGCCAGAGATCTTTTCCCAGAGTTCTTCTGGGATCTTCTCGCGGATTTTTTCCGGCAAACGATCGTGAACGCGGCGCGCCCCGTGGCGAACAGCCTCGACAGCCACGACTGGAGCCGGAGTGGCCACCGCGACCGCCAGCCAGATCAGAGCTGACAGAGCAAATCCGGCCAGCGAGCCCACTTCGAGGATAAAGGCGTGATTGGGTTTGATATAGCGAATGATGGCAAAGGCCACCATGAAGACGAATGCCGAGACGGTGGCAAGCCCGACGAGGGTGAAGTCGATGGTGCGATGAAGTTTGCGCTTGTCGCGGCAGTGTTCGCACTCGGCAAAGTGGGCCTCGTAGTCGCCACGCATCTCCGGGAAGATGCCCGAGATGTCGTAACGCCAGCTGGCCAATATGTCGCCTACAACTTTGTCAACGCACTCGGTCTTCATTGCGAACTAAAACCTGAGCGGCTCGAGAGGATGAGTCTGCGAGGCCAGCACCAGGCGGTTGTGCAGCAGGCTGCGCCGGTCCGAAAGCGCGCGCTCGGCTGCCGTGCGCGCCAATTCCGGATGGTTGTTGTGCTCGGAAAGATGAGCGAGCACAACGAATGCTGCACCTCCATCATATTCGCTGCGGAAGAATTCCGCGAGGCTGTCATTAGAGAGATGGCCCAGGCGCGACATGACCCGCTGCTTTACGGACCAGGGATACGGGCCGATGCGCAGCATCTCGAGGTCGTGATTGGACTCGATCATCAGCATGTCGCAGTTGCGGATGTGCTGCACCACGCTGTGCGGCATGTAGCCAAGATCGGTGACGACGCCGATCTTCACGCCTTCGGCCTTGAAAGTGAACGCAACCGGGTCGGCTGCGTCGTGCGGGATGGTGAACGGCATGACGGCGATGTCACCGACCTGGAAGCCTTGTCCAGCGTGAATCACTTCGCACTTGTGGAGCGCGATGCCGTCCTCGTAGCGATCGCGTTCGGCCTTCTGGAATGCCTGATGCGTGGCGCCGGTCATGTAAACGGGGATGTTCAGCTTGCGCGCGATGGTGCACAGGCCGGAGACGTGATCGGCGTGCTCGTGCGAGATAACAATGGCGGAAATGGACGAGGCGCTTTCGCCTACCATCTCCATGCGCCGAAAGGTCTCGCGGGCGGAGAGCCCGGCGTCGACAAGGATCTTCGTGCGCGAACTCGACACAACGGTGCTGTTGCCCTGACTGCCGCTGGCCAACACCGTTACAGAAACCATACCGGCGAGAATACGGGAGTCGCCTGTGGAATAGATAGTAACTGCGGAGTAACTGAGATAAAAGCAGTAACGACTTAGGGAAGAATTCCAGAAGGCGATTGTCTATTGTCGAGTGCCTATTTTCTATTGGGCCTCATTTTCCGAAGGGCTCGGTGAGCGACAGGCTCGGACCTGTCATTAATTCACCGCCATTTTCGGTAATCACCTGGTCGTCTTCCAGGCGGATGCCGAACTCGCCCCGGATGTAGATGCCGGGCTCGTCGCTGAACGTCATGTTCTTCTCGAGAGCCAGCTTGTTGCCGCGGACGAGGTAGGGCCACTCGTGGCCGTCCATGCCGATTCCGTGGCCGACCCGGTGGACGAAGTACTTATAGTCGGGGCCATAGCCGGCGTCAGTGACGACCTTGCGCGCGGCGTCATCGACACTGCCGCATGGCTGACCGGGACGCGCCGCTTTGTGTGCGGTTTCCTGTGCGCGGTGAACGATATCGAAGACCTGCTTCTGCTTGTCGGTGGGCTTGCCTACGACGAACGTGCGGGTGATATCGGAGTTGTAGCCTTCGACCTTGCAGCCGCCGTCAATGAGAACGATGTCGTTCTCTTTGATCGTTTGCGGGTTGATGGTGCCGTGCGGTTGTGCGGAATACTGGCCGACGAGAACGAGTGAACCACCGGAGAAGCCGAGTTGGTCGTGCGCGGCTTCGATGAGCGGGCCGAATTCGTGGTCGGTCATGCCGGGCTTGAGTGCCTTCCACGCGGCCTCGAAAGCGGCGAGCGTGACTTTGTTCGCCAACCGCATGAGTTCGAGTTCGTGCTCCGACTTGATCATCCGGCATCCGGCGGTAACCGGTGTGGCGCTATCAAAGTGAGCGGCCGGTGCGGCTTTCGCCAGATTGCTGCTGAAGACGTAATACATCGTTTCTTCGCAGCCTATACGGCCGGTAGAGATGCCGTGGTCTTTGAGTCCTTCAGCGAGACGCTGGTAAGGGCTTTCGTCTTCCTGCCAGATCCGAACGTCGGCGGAGTCGCCGAGTGGCCCTCGCGAAACCTGTTCGCGGGCGCGGCCTTCTTCAAATGCCGGGGAAACATAGAACGGATCGCCTTTCGCTGGGAGCACCATGGCGAAGAAGCGCTCGCTCGGCCACCAGTGAATGTCGCTGAAATAGACGAGCGAAGTACCCGGCGTGATGACCACTGCGTCGAGATGGTTCTCGGCCATGAGTTCCCGCGCGCGTGCGATGCGCGCACGGCGTTCGTCGGCGGTGATGGGACGAGCGAGAGACTTCATCGATTTGAGAGCGGCGATGGAGGGTGGCAGCGGCTTGCTGTCTTGGGCTGCTGCCAAAGAAGCGGAACGGGCGAGTCCGGCGGTAATAACCGCACTGCTTTTCAGGAAATCTCTTCTCGATGTCATCAGTGCTCCCGGTCAGCGTATGAAATGGAGCCAAAGAGTACCAAAAGCGAGGGTCAGAAGGGTAATCGGGACGCCGGCGCGAAGATAGTCTTTGAAGGTGATCCGGACTTCGTTACGCGCGCGTTCGACGACGATGATGTTCGCGATCGATCCGGTGACGGTGAGGTTGCCGGCGAGCGTGCTGGCCATGGCGAGCAACAACCAGGCTTTGTGTGGATCGGGAAATCCTGGGACGACGGACTTAAGCAGCATCACCGCGGGAACATTGCTGACGATGTTCGACATCACGGCTGTGGCAACGGTGAAGATGGCGGTGTTGTGCAGGTTCCAGTGGTCGGCAATGTCGAGCATGCCTCTTACAATGCCGACAGTTTCTGCGCCGGAGACGATGATGAAGAGGCCGACGAAGAAGACGAGCAATCCCCAGTCGACTTCGTCGTAAACGAGACGCGGCTCCGTGGAGCGTGTGATCAGCATGATGGCGGCGCCGACAGCGGCGACGAGTGCGGGTGGAAGCCCGAAGAGAAATCCGGCGATGACACCGACGACGACGATGGCAGGCTTGGTGAGTTTGAGTTGGCGGCGCGTCTCCTTCGCGATCTCGCCGGATGGCTGCTGAGTCGTGACGGGAAACATCCAGTGCAGGATCGCCCAGTCAATTACTAGCCCCACGATAGCAACCGGGGCCAGGTGCGCCATGAAGTTCGGGTAAGAGATTCCGGAGTAACTCCCGATCAGGATGTTCTGCGGATTGCCGGTGATGGTAGCGACGCTGCCAATGTTGGATGAGGTAGCGACTGCCAGCAAGTAAGGCAGAGGAGGCATCTGCATACGCCGGGTGACCTTGAGCACGATGGGAACCATCACCAGGCAGATGATGTCGTTGACAAAGAATGCCGAGAGCACGCCGGTGCTGAGGATGACTGCCGGAAGAAGATGCGCGCGTCCCATTCGGGTAACCACGAATTCGGCGATGAAGTCGAAGAAGCCGAGCAGATGCAGGTTGGCGACGACCAGCATCATCGAGAACAGGAGAACGATGGTGGCGAAATCGACGGCGCGCAGAGCAGTCTCAGCGGATACGACGCGAAAAGCCACCATCAGCACGGCGCCGATGATTGCCGCGCCGGGGCGATCGATCTTCATGCCGGGAAATTTGCCGATGGCGAAAACGACGTAACTGGCGATGAAGATGACGATGCCGGCCACGAGGCGCGAGTGAGTAAGGGCGTCGGCAACCGAGTGCATCAGAAGAAGGTAGCAGAAAAGCGACGGCTAACAGTCAGCTCACGCTGATGACTCCCGCCCCTCTGATGCGGCCGTGCTTTAGGTCCTGCAGTGCGCGGTTGACTTCTTTCAGCGGGTACGTTTGGATTTCGGTGCGGATTGGCACCTTTGCCGCGAGTTCGAGGAATTCGCGCGCGTCCTGTCGAGTGCTGTTGGCGACGCTGCAGAGAATGCGTTCGTGGTACAGAATGCTGTAGTCCATGGCGGGGATTTGACTCATGGTGATGCCGGCGAGCGCGACGGTGCCGCCTTTGCGCGTGGCGGTTAACGCTGCCGGGACGAGAGCGCCGGCGGGAGCGAAGATGATGGCGGAGTCGAGCGGAGGCGGCGCTTTGTTTTCCGCCGCGCCGGCCCACTCTGCTCCGAGTTCTTCGGCAAGTCGGCGATGATTTTCACCGCGAGTGAAAACATACACCTCGCATCCGAGATGGCGCGCAAACTGAATGACGATGTGCGCCGATGCGCC
>DASTGW010000307.1:0-4820 GCA_035718705.1 Terriglobales bacterium
GTGTTCAGGAATCCATTGATGTCTCCACGGGTGGCGTTCTGGCCGTCAACGGTGACGTTCAGACCGGAGAAGATGTTCTCGATTCCATTGATACTTCCCTGGAAGAAGCCTGTGGAGCCGACGGAGCCAGGCGCGATGTTGAGGAAATTGTTCACGTCGCGTCCGTTGATCGGCAGGTTGGCAACCTGGATCGAATTCAACGTTGTGCCCGCTGTACTGGAAGAGGTGTCGACGGTCGTTGCGGTGCCAGTCACTTCCACCACCTGATCGCTGCCTGCGACGGCGAGCGACATCTTCACGTGGACAGTGGAGCCGACATTCAGAACCACGTCCTTCGACTTGGCGTCCGAGAAGCCGGCGGCAGTTGCCGAAACCACGTATGTACCAGATGGCAGAGCCGAGACCACGAAATCGCCGTTCTGGTCGGACTTAAGCGTCTTCTCTACATTCGTGCCAGTGTTCGTTACCTTGACGGTGGCCCCGGGAACCACTGCTCCAGAAGGATCGTTCACCGATCCAGCTATCGTTCCAGTATCAAATTGGGCGGCTGCCGGAAGAGCCAACAGCGTTAGAAGGATCGTTAAGATTGCTATGTGCAGCAGTAACGTTGCACAGGTCGGCGCCTGGGCTCTGGTCTTCATATCTAGCCTCTCATTGGAAAGCAGTGCATGCACTTCTGCCCTGAACCGGGCGATCCTATGGCTCTCTTGAGCCAAAGTCAATCGTTAATTTGTGTGTTTTGGCGATAAACGATCGAAATTAGTTCTGATATGGGACTAAATCGGAAATTACCAAGGCGATTCTCGTTCACTTAAGGTACACTGAATCGCCTGCGATCGACCTCGGAATCCCACGGTCACGAGTTCGGAAGCTGTTGATTACAAGCAACATTAGGAGCGTTCTGGATGAAGGCTCTAGCGGTCGATTTTGGCGGTACTCACGCGACTTGCGGTCTGGTAGAAGATCAAACCCTGATCGCTCACGAAACGATCGACACCGATCGTGCCCGAAGCATGCAGGCAGTACTGCCAACCATAGCCGACTGTTTTCGGCGGATGCTCAAGGCCAACGGCCTTGAGTTTAAAGACTGTGCTGGAGTCGGCGTCGGCTTAGCGGCGCTGGTGGATTCTCTAGCGGGCAAGGTGCGTTCAACGAACGAAAAGTATCCTGACTCGGTGGATATTGACATGCCGGACTGGAGTCAGAAGACGCTCGGTATCCCACTTCGCTTGGAGAACGACGCTCGCATGGCTCTGCTGGGCGAGAACTACACGGGCGCAGCCAAGGGGTTCACCGAGGTCGTGATGATGACCCTCGGGACCGGCATCGGCGGAGTGGCCATGCTGGACGGCAAACTGCTTCGCGGGAAACATGCGCAGGCAGGAGCCTTGGGTGGCCATATTCCGGTGCTCTTTACTGGTCGTCAGTGCAACTGTGGAGCGATCGGGTGCGCCGAAGCGGAGGCCAGTGGCTGGTCGCTTCCTTATGTGGTAAAGGAATGGCCCGGTATATCCAAGAGCGCGTTGGCCAAATATCCAGAAGTTGGCTTTAAAGAACTATTCCAGGAAGCAGCGAACGGAGACGAAATCGCTGTCGCCATACGCGATCGCTGTCTTCGAATTTGGGCGGCGGACGCCGTCGGGCTCGTCCACTCCTTTGATCCGGAGATCATTGTGATTGGCGGAGGCGTCATGAAGAGCGCCGACGTGATCATTCCGTACGTTGAAAAGTATGTGCAGAAGCACTCATGGACACCGTGGGGCAAAGTCCAGGTTCGGGCAGCGGCGTTAGGTAATAACGCGGCACTGCTCGGGGCAGTGCCGCTGCTCTCTGAAAAACGAGCCAGCTGATTTCAGCTGTGACTTACTTGGCTTCCTGTATTACCTCGACTGGAGCTGCGGATCCAAACCGCAGCTTCACTGTTTTGATCTCATATGGCTTGGTTGGAACCTTCACCACTCCTGCCTGGACTTGCAGGTCGGCGCTTGGCTTCTCCATCAGGTTGGTTTCCGACGCCGCTTGCACTCCTTGCGGCAAATGCAGAGTGATGTCGCCCGACTTCCCCGCCCACTCGTAAAAGCGTGCGATCACGCTGTTATCGTCTTCGGCGCGCTTGAATGCCGTGAGGACTACATTGTCGCCATCGACAGTCACGAATGAGTTCTTCGGTGGTAATGGACCCTGGTGATTGCTCGTCTGCTGCGAGGTGAGCCTATAGTTCAGGTTGAAGCCTTCATGTATGGTGAACGCTTGCATCCAGCTTCCCGCGTGCGGGTAGAGCGAGTAGGTGAATTCATGATGTCCTTGATCGGCATCGGGATCAGGCCACTCTGGCGATCTCAAGAGTGACAAACGCAGAACGTTGCCCTTTGCGTCGTATCCATACTTGCAGTCGTTAAGTAGGCTGAAGCCATGCTTGTCGTCTGAGAGATCAGCCCAGCGTTGTGCGGGAACCTCAAATTTCGCTTTTTCCGCCATCGTATCTCGGGTAGTTGGTCGTTGTACCGAACCGTAAGGAATTTCAAACGTCGCCTTGTCATTGTGCGCACTGAGCGGGAATGCGACTTTCAGCAGAATGTGCTTTTCGTGCCACTCCGCCTCCATCTTCACATCAACGCGTGGGGAGCCCGCGTACATGATGATGTCCTGCACGAAGGTGGAGTTCTGGAAGTGCTGCTTCACGCGCAGCACCGCCCTCATGGAACCGCTCTCTACCAGCTTTACTTCATCTGCTTTCATCAAGTCTGTACGTTGATTCTCGAAATCGGCATCGATGTTCCACGCATCCCACTTTTTCGGCTTGTCCACGAAAGTTTGCAGCAGGTTTCCGCAGATGAGGTCGTGAGGCCCACCGGAATCCGTTTCCGCCGGGGCCAGCGTCTCGGTATTGTTTCGCTTGTCGAAGAGGCTGGTCATACAACCGGTTTGCGGATCGATTTTTACACGGACGAACTCGTTCTCGAGAGATGTAGAAGTCGCTGTGATCGCCGGCCTGACTGCGGTAATGGCTTTCGTGGCAGGACGAACGAAGTAGGTGGCGTACCCAACCGACGGCACAGAAGCCTGGATCAACAGGTGCGCTCGATGTGTTTGCGAATCCATTGACAGCAGTTGCGAAGCAGTAGGCTTGCCCGCGGCATCGACGACTTCGACTTGTGGGGCCGCTGAAGGCATTTGAACTTCAACTTCTGTCACTTCGTTCCTCGACCACGACATGGAGTTGAAGACAATTACCGGAACTCCTGTTCCCTGCGTGTTGATCCGCGAGACGATCGTCCGTTTGGCGGAATCGGTCACCTGCTTTCCAGCCCGCTGCACATCATCCAGGTTCCGCCATGCCTCCAGATAGTTCACGCCGATTCCGGAGCCGGGCATGATGTCGTGAAAATGATCGAAGAGCAGACGCTTCCAGGAATATCCGAGCAGGTGTTGCGGATACGTCTCGCCGAATAAGGAAGCAATGGAAGCAAACTTTTCCGCGTCGAGCATGGTTTCTTCGCTGCGGCGTATCCTGCGCTTCGTCTCCGCCTGAGTCGTTTGGACGCCGCGGTGGTACTCGAAATAAAGCTCATCCTTCCAGGTTGGCACCTTCAGTTCCGGCAACCGCTTCTCCATCGTCGCGAAGAAGTCGCGAGCCGTGCTGAACTCCAAATTTGGAAAGACAAAATCTTTCTTGCGGATTTGGTCGGCGTTGTCGAGCATCGTGCGCGTAGGCCCCCCGCCGTGATCACCGACGCCATAGAGGTGCATCGTCTCCGGATGATCGCGGAGCGTCGGCCCGTATATCTGGGGAGCCCAGGTCGATAGATCCTTTGCCAGCTCGGGTGCTTCAATGCCTTCTGCGTAGTCATGCGGGAAGTAGGTCAGAATGCGGCTTCCATCGGGCGACTCCCACCAGAACATCTTGTACGGGAAGGTCGTAAATTCGTGCGCCCACATCAGCTTTTGCGTCACGAAGTAGTCCATCCCGGAGCGCTTATAGATCTGCGGAAGCTGCCAGTTGTATCCGAACGAATCCGGATTCCAGCCAATGTTCACATCCACGCCGAAATTTTTCTGGAAGTAGCGCTTGCCGACCAGGATCTGCCGCACCAGCGACTCACCAGCCGGAAGGTTGAGATCCGGTTCTACCCACATGCCGCCAATGATCTCCCAACGACCCTCTTTCACGCGCTGCTGGATCTGGGCGAATATGTCCGGATACTTCTCCTGCATCCATTCATAAGTCCGCGCCGACGACATTGTGAACTTGAAATCTGGATACTCGCGCATCAGGTCGAGGACGCTCTGGAATGTATTGCGCACGACCTCCACGGTCTCCGATTCCGGCCATAGCCACGCCATGTCGATGTGGGAATTCCCGACTGCTCGGATGGTGAATTGCTTCAGCCAGGGATTGAGTTCCTGCAGCTTTGTCTGTCCCTGCTGCAAGGAGGAATCAAAAGCCTGCTGATTGCCCTGCTCCAGCGCGCTGAAGTTGATCGACTTGACCGCTGTCTCCAAGATCGCTTGCCTTTGTTCTTTTCCATCCGCATATGCAGCGATTAAGGGCTGCGCCGCCAGAATCTCCATACGAAGAACACTGGGATCGGGTCTTCCCGCCGCAGGCAGCACGCGTAACTCGCTCTGGGAAATTTTGGTCTTCACGTTCTGCGATGCGACGCGTACAGCAACCAGGAACTTCTGTCCGGGCTGCGCGTTCTCTGTCAATGCGACGGGCTGTTGCATGTCTTCGTCGCCGCGAAACACTACTGAGCCATTCGAAAAAACGGTCACAATTTCGCTAGCATCGCTGCTCACATGAAGATCGAGCAGCACCC
>DASTGW010000308.1:0-11913 GCA_035718705.1 Terriglobales bacterium
GGATTGCTTCAGCACAATCAGCTTCTCCGGTCTCTTCCGACTGGACAACCTCCTGAAATCCCACAGTAAAACGCTCGTTTCCGAAGTAGTCCTTTGTTTTCAATTATCGGGTATTAACCTCCTTGGAATCTGGTATTTGGGTATTGCCGAGGGGTGGGGTATACCATTGAAATCAAGTACTTACACGTCCGCGAACCTTACAGTTAGACGTGTCCCGTACACTGAATCCATGCGCTCTGCCGTTCCACATCTGAAAGCCGCCGATCCGGTACTGGCCGGAATCATCGAGCAGGTCGGGCCGTATCGTCCCCGGCATGCCACTCCGGATTTCGAAAATCTGGCCCGCTCGATTGCGTACCAGCAATTGCACGGCAAAGCCGCGGCGACGATTTTCGGACGCCTGCTCTCCGCCTGCGATGCGTGCCTCAAGCCCGAAACCGTACTGAAGCTGAGCATCGAGCAGATGCGGGCCTGTGGACTCTCCAAGCAGAAACTGAGCTACATCCGCGACCTGGCGGAGAAGACGATCAGCGGCGACGTCAACTTCGCGCAACTGCCCTCCATGGACGACGAGGACGTCATCGAGCACCTGACACGCGTGAAGGGCATCGGCCGCTGGTCGGCGCAGATGTTCCTGATGTTTGCCCTGAAGCGTCCGGACGTAATGCCAACGGTGGACTTGGGCATTAACATGGCCATCAAGCGCGCATACCGCAAACGAAAAGTGCCCAAACCGGCGCAGATACTGAAGATCGCCGAACCGTGGCGTCCCTACCGGAGTGTGGCCTGCTGGTATCTGTGGCGCAGCATGGACGTGAAGACCCAGGAAGATTAGCGAGAAGGCGGATGAGCTCTGATGTATCCTTAATACGTTCCTTCGAACAACTTATGGCTGAGCAAAAGATTAGAGTTCTAGTAGCGAAACCCGGCCTCGATGGCCACGATCGCGGCGCCAAGGTGATCGCCCGCGCCCTCCGCGACGCCGGCATGGAAGTCATCTACACCGGACTGCGCCAGACGCCGGAGATGATCGTGAACGCTGCGCTGCAGGAAGACGTCGACGTGATCGGATTGTCGATCCTCTCAGGCGCCCACAACGCCATCGTGCCGCGTGTGGTCGACCTGATGAAGCAGAACAAAATGAGCGATGTGCTGGTGCTGGTAGGAGGCATCATCCCGGACCAGGACGTGAAGGCATTGAAAGAAGGCGGGGTAGCCGGTGTGTTCCAGCCAGGCACGCCAATGGACGAAATCGTGCAGTTCATCAAGGCCAATGTGAAGCCAAGGGGCGTGGTGGCGTAAGAGAAAAAGATTCTTTCAGCCCGGCTTCGGTCGGGCTTTTTGATTGAAACATGAAATACAAAGGCAGAAGTTCGATTCAATTTGCTGCTCTGTTTCTGGTGACCGCTTTAGCGCTTGCGAATGATCTTGATCACCTCTTTCATGGCGAGCCGATGGCATATGCGTCGCTTCGTCTGAAGGCAGCAATTCTCGGCGCCACTCTCTTTGTGTTATCAACGCTTGTGCTCTTCGCGCAGCGGCGTTGGGGGCTCATCTGTGGACTGATTGCAGGGGTATGTTGCTGGCCTTATGTAGTTGCTCTGGCACCGAAAATGTTCGGTACTGATCTGCTCTGGACGCTTAGATTCAATCGTGACGGCCTGGCAGTCGTTACTTGTGTGCTCGTTTCCAGTATTGCGGCTGCGTATGGCATTCTCTTTAGGCCCAATCGAACTCAATCAGCTGGTAATCTGTCCTAATCGTATGTCTGACATTATTTCCGACCAGGAACGCTATCGCCTGCAGCAGATCATCAGCAAACTCACCGGTCCGGCGCCTTGGTACTGGAAGTCGTTTCCGGCGGTAAAGGGACTGGAATGGACGTTCCACGGCGAAGAGGGTCCGCTCGCATACCTTGTGACGCTAAACGAGCCAGGACGCCCGCACGATCCGAAGCTGGCGCTGAATACGTTCTGCACTCCTTTCCTCCTGCCCGATGGACGGTTAGGTGTTTGGTGCCCGGAAGGACGCAGCATGATCCGACTGGTGGCTTTCGATCCCGAGGCGCTTAAGCCGTTCGCGATGGAAGAAATCGTCGGGTGGTTCAAGAACTCCCCCGACAAGATCTACTCGGTTGTCGAGCCGGTCGCCGACTTCGAGTTCAGCGCCGAGTTGCCGGCGGGCACACATGAGCTGAAAGTGCCGGAGGAATTTCACGGCATCGAAGAATTGCCAATCGTCGCTGCGCGCAAGGCGATGGAGACGTCCGATCCGGGCTGCGCCGTGTTTGTCTTGTATCCTCATGCAGGTTTGGTAGAAGTGATACCGCAGGCATGGTTCAACGGCAACGATTTCGAAGTCGGCAAGCAATGGATCACGCGCATCGCTCGCGATCCGGTTTCGCACCGCATTATCGGCGACGGCTTCCGCATCCCCGGCTTCCGGCTGAGTGAAGACGGAAAAGAGCTCGAGGCCTGGCTTTCCTGAAAGAAAACACGGAGACACGGGAGCACGGAGATCACGGAGTTTTTTGAAGTAGAAAATCGTGAGGGCGCAACACTGCTGCGCCTCGTCTCCGGTGATGGCACGAACCGGCTCTCGCGAGCCTGTGTTGAAGCGCTGAGTGCCGAGATCGAGAAACTCGCGCGCAATCCCAAGGCTCTCATCATCGCCGGCAATGACAAATTTTTCTCCGCCGGCGCCGACCTGAACGAGATCACTCACCTCGGTGCAGATGCCTTCGACTTTGCGCTGATGGGACAGCGGCTGATGCTCGCCGTCGATCGCTTCCCTTCTCTCGTAATTGCTGCTGTGCGCGGTTACTGCATGGGAGGAGGATTGGACCTGGCTCTCGCTTGCGATATGCGCATCGCTCACCCTCATGCCGTCTTCGGACACCGCGGCGCGGCACTCGGCCTGATTACAGGATGGGGCGGAACGCAGCGTCTGCCACGGCTCGTGGGAAAGGCGAAGGCGCTCGAAATGTTCGTGGCTGCTGAGAAACTTCACGCCAAGGCAGCGTACGAGATCGGACTGGTCAACGAGGTGAGCGAGGATCCGGTGGCAAGAGCGCTGGAACTAGCGCGTGGCTAATTCCGCCGCGTGATGTTTCTTCACGTAGTGATCGAACATTTCGGCGAGTTTCTGCGTGATCGGACCAGGCGCGTTCCAGGTATGACTTTCGATCTGTCCTACGGGCTGAACCTGGCGCGTGGTTGAAGTGATGAAGACTTCGTCGGCGGCGAAGAGTTCGTCCGGAGTGAAATCTTTTTCTGCGACTTCCACGCCAGCTGCCGGGCATGACTGCAGCAGAATCAACCGGCTGATGCCGGCAAGGCATCCCGATGATAGCGGCGGCGTGATGACTTTTCCCTTCTTCACGATGAAGAGGTTCGCGGCTGTTGCTTCGGTGAGGTTTCCAAACTCGTTGAGGAGGACAGCGTCTTCAAAGCCGCGCTGATGGGCCTTTTCGACGACCCATACGTTCTGCAGCCAGGACGTCACTTTCGTTCCCGCCAGCGGATGCATGGCCTGACGACCATTCTCCTGCAGCGCCAGTTTCACCGGCCCCGAGCGCATGGGAAGATCGACCGTGTACATGATCCAGTCGGTGACAGGCATCTCTTCCTGGCTGCACCAGATGCCAACCTTGTTAAGCACGAAGTAAATGCGCATGCATCCGTCGTGCTGGAGTTTGTTGGCCTGAATGAGTTCGAGCACGCCTTTCAGGCATTGCTCGCGTGTGACCGGCAGCGGCAGCATCAGCTTTTCGGCATCGCGCGTGAGGCGGTCAAAATGATAATTGAAGGCAAATGGCTGTCCTTCATAGATGCGCACCGTGCTGAAGACACCCCATCCATTCAAAAGCCCCGCCTGTCCGGGAGACAGACGAACTTCGCTGAGGGGGAGCACGTGGCCGTTATGAAAGACGAGGTTATGCATTTTGTCCTGCGCTGCCTTGGTTGGGCTTAAGGCTATTTGTAACACAGGGCCAAGGCGCGCCGCGAGTTTATGCAACGCAGGATGGACTTAGGTAATCCATACGCCGTGGCTACCATCTTCGAGACCGAACACTGGGTCCCTGCGCCCATCGAGCGGGTGTGCCGGTTCTTCTCGGACCCGCACAATCTGACAGTAATCTCGCCGCCTTCCTCGGGAGCACGCCTGAAGTCGCTGCACCTGGTGCCTCCGCCGCTGGCGTTCGTGGACGGGGCGGAACTGCTGGCTGGCGCGGGTTCGCGGATCGTGCTCTCGTTCCGCCTGCTCCCTTATCTCCCTTTGCGAGGTTCATGGACCGCGGACATTGTGGACTACCAGTGGCTCGACCATTTCCGCGACGTGCAGGTCAAAGGGCCGTTCAAGAAATTCGAGCACACGCATACCTTTATTGCCAGGCAACGAAACGGCACGGCTGGAACCGTTGTTCGGGACCACGTGGAATATGACGTCGGGTTCGGACCAGCGGGAGCGCTGGCCAATGCTCTGCTCGTGCGAAGAATGTTGAACCAGATGTTTGCGTTTCGCCAGGCGGCAACGGAGAAGGCGTTCGCGTAGTCAGACTCGATCGGCCGCTATCCATTCACGAACCGCATCTGAGACCGAGAACATCTCGTTCGGCGAACCGCGGTAGCGGTCTTCCAAGGCGTACGCCATCACCTCAAGCGGAATCGAGTCGTAACTTCCTCCCTTGAGAAACCCGCCGACGTACAGTTCTGCGAAGCGCTCCACGCCAAGTTGCCGGTATTGCTCGGCATGGACCAGTTCATGAAACAACAGGCCAGTGGACAAAGGTTCATGCGAGACGACTACGTCGTTGAACGTGATGGCGGCCATAGTGGAGTAGTCCGGCAAATTGCGAAATCCCATGAAGCGGATGATGGAATACATGGAGGGATTTTCGAGACGTTCCCCGTCGAGGAACAGAACTCGTGTATTCGCCAGCAAGTCGGCAGAAAAGAAGCTGCTCAGAGATTTTTGGTGAGTAGCGGAAACCGAAGTAGCGATGGGCAGGTACTTGTCGCGCTGCGACGAAATGTACGAGGCAACGTATCCAGATGCCATCTTCACCTGGTCAGGCGTCAATTTCGGCGGCAACGTTCATCCTTGTTTCGTGGAGTTGACTGCCGAATGTAGCGCGTCGCCTGAATGGAAGCAAGTTGATATGCTTCTTGTTCATGGCGCGGCAACCAATTCGTGATGGCTGGCGTGTACTGCGACGAGCACCCGCAGTGGTGCCCGGCGAGATCGCGTGGCGATGGACGTTTGGCATCACTAGTGCGGTGCTGATCATTATTAGTTTCCACACTTATTTGTCTTCGATTGAGATCAGCCGCGCCGAGTACGAGACGCTCAAAGCTTTCGAGCCGTTTACCTGGATGGCGATCACCGTGCGACTTCTGCATGCGATAGCGGAGGGCACACGCGTCATGGGTCCGGTGCTTTTCCCGTCACTGGCGCTGTTATGGATCGGGCTTGCCACAGTGGGCCGGGTAATTACGGTTCGGGCGTTGAGCGCAGAGAAGGCCCATCCGAATTGGATGGCTTCGTTGCTGCTGCATGTTCTGCGCGTGATCGCAGTCCTCGCCGCAGTTCTCGCATATCTAGGCGCAGGCATTCTGATTTCCCGGACGATCGATCCAAAGGCTCACTTCGGCGCCAGCTTTACGCTATCTCTGTTTTCCATGTTGGCAGTCGCGAGCATCTGGGGCGCTTTGAACTGGCTACTCTCTGTGGCCGCGATCTTCACCTCGAAAGATGGAGCGGGAGTGCGCGAGTCGCTGTCGGAAGGCGTCGCCCTCTTCGCGACGGGCAAGGGCGCGATCAACCTATGGTTTGCTCTGATGCGAACGGCAGCCCTGATCGCGATCTCTTACTTCAGCTTCTTCCTGGTTCCATTCCTGCTCTCCGGCAACTGGCTGGCACCTGCGATAGTGATTGTCGTTCTTTCGATGGCGTACTTCGCCTTCGCTGACTTTCTCTATATATGGCGACTGGCAGCGTACATCGGTCTGACCGAGCCGGAACCAGAGGTGGAGGAAGCGCCGCCTCCGCCGCAGTTGCTTGCACCGGAACAAGTTCTGATTGAGAATTCCCAGCCGCCATCGGTCGCGGATCCTGGCGCCCCGATGGAAACGGGATGGGAAGGGGTGAAAGCGGATAGCTGAAAACGTGAGCCTCTGGTAGATTTAACTGTGGAAGCCATCCAATCCATCGTCGTCCTGGATTTCGGCTCGCAATACACTCAACTCATTGCCCGCCGTATCCGTGAACTGAACGTCTTTTCCGTCGTCCTTCCCTGTTACGCCAAGCTGGAAGAAATTAACTCGTACAAGCCAATCGGGATCATTCTGTCTGGCGGGCCTTCGTCGGTTTACGACAAAGACGCGCCTCCGATGGACGACCGCGTGCTCTCGCTGGCTAAACCCGTGCTCGGCGTCTGCTACGGCATGCAGTTGATGACGTTCAAAATGGGCGGCAAGGTGCGGCCTGCCGACAAGCGCGAGTACGGACACGCCGAGGTTCACGTCTGGAAGGAGGAGTCGCGCCTCTTCAAAGGACTGCCGCAGGATTTGCAGGTCTGGATGTCGCATGGCGATGAAGCTGAGCAACTGCCGGAGGGTTTTACGGAAGTGGCACGAACTTCCAACGCGCTTGCTGCCATGGAGAATCCCGAAAAGCAGATGTGGGCGGTGCAGTTTCATCCCGAGGTGCACCACACCCCGATGGGAAAGGAACTGCTCCGTAACTTCGTGTTCGACATTTGCGGCGCACTGCCGAACTGGACACCGGCGCAGTTCATCCTGGAAACGGTTGAGAACATCCGCAAACAGGTTGGACAGGGGCGCGCCATCTGCGCGCTCTCCGGCGGCGTGGATTCGTCGGTGGCAGCAGTGCTGGTACACAAAGCGATCGGTGAACGTCTCACCTGCGTATTTGTCAACAATGGTGTCTTGCGCAAGGACGAATTCCAGAAAGTTCAGACCAACCTGCGCGACAAACTTGGGCTTCATCTAGTGGCTGTCGATGCCACGGACCGCTTCATGAAGAAGTTCGCCGGGGTTACCGATCCGGAAAGAAAGCGCAAGATCATCGGCAATGAATTCATCGAAGTTTTCGATGACGAGGCCCATCGAATTGAGAAGCAAGAAGGCCATGTTGAATGGCTGGTGCAAGGTACGCTGTATCCGGACGTAATCGAGTCTGTCTCCGTTCGCGGTCCTTCGCAGACCATTAAATCGCACCACAACGTCGGCGGGTTGCCGGAGAAGATGAAGCTCAAGCTCATCGAGCCGTTAAAGGACCTGTTCAAAGATGAAGTTCGCCGCATCGGCCGCGATCTCGGCATGCCAGAGGAAATCCTTCAGCGGCAACCGTTCCCTGGCCCAGGACTCGCAGTCCGCATTCTAGGCGAGGTCACGCCGGAGCGCGTCGCCCTGTTGCAGGAAGCCGATGACATCGTGGTGAGCGAAATCAAGAAGGCAGGGCTCTACCAGAAAATATGGCAGTCGTTTGCCGTGCTATTGCCCGTGATGTCGGTCGGCGTCATGGGCGACCAGCGCACTTATGCGTACACCTGTGCCATTCGCGCTGTCCACTCCGAAGACGGGATGACCGCGGACTGGGTCGACCTTCCGCATGAAGTGCTGAAGACCATTTCTAACCGGGTCGTTAATGAGATCCGCGGAATCAACCGAGTTGTATATGACATTACGTCCAAGCCGCCGGGAACCATCGAATGGGAATAACGAAGCGCCGCCTGCTCGCAATGATTTGCTTTCTGCTTGGCGGATCGATCGTTGCCGCCGGCGCGCCGTATAAGTATTCACGCGTGGGCAACGAAGCAGACGTGTCCCGGACAACAAAGCCAGGATTCGCCTTGATGGGCGGCGGCACTGACTTGGACGAGGCTTTCGAATGGATGTGCGACCGCGCGAACGGCGGGGACTTCCTCGTCATCCGCGCCACCGGGAGTGACGATTACAACGCTTATATCCAGAAGCTCTGCAAGCTCAATTCTGTCGCCACACTCGTGATTCCAGACAAGGAAGCTGCTCAAGATCCGAGGGTCGCTGCGATCATCCAACGGGCCGAAGCGCTGTTCATCTCTGGCGGAGACCAATCGAACTACATCAAGTACTGGCAAGGAACACCTGTTCAGACAGAACTGAACTCTCTTATCAAGAAGGGCGTTCCCCTAGGAGGCACGAGCGCCGGATTAGCCGTGATCGGGCAATTCATCTTCTCCGCCATGAACGATTCTGCGTTTTCCAAGGAGACACTGGCGAATCCATACAACGAGCGGGTCACCATCGCTTCGAACTTCCTCGCCGTTCCGCACCTGGAGAAGGTGATCACCGACACGCATTTCGCGACGCGAGATCGCCAGGGGCGACTAGTCGGCTTTATGGCTCGGGTACTGCAGGACGGAATGAGCCGAGAAGTGCGAGGGATGGGTGTGGACGAAAAGTCAGCGTTGCTGGTTGAACCCGACGGCGCGGCAAAGGCAGTCGGCACCGGCAAGGGTGTTTATTTCTACCACCCAAGCGCTAAGCCCGAGACGTGCCGACCGGGGAAACGGCTCACCTTTGAAGGTATCTTTGTCGAAAAGATCAGCACGGGCCAGAGCTTCAGCTTGTCGGAGTGGAAGGGCCAAGGTACGTCCTACACCCTCAACCTGAAGAATGGAGTTCTGACTACAACCGCTCCGGGCGGGTCTGTTTACTGAACATTCCGTAAGCAGCGCAGCTTTTCTTTGGTTCGTGCAACCGTTTGTGCCTCATTTCTATCTTCTTACCTATGGGCATTGAGGGACAATCTCGGCTACCCGTCGTGAACAACGAGGCGAACCAGCGGTTTGAGGTCGCCCTCGGTGATCAGTGGGCTTTTCTCGCGTATCGCTGGGACGGCGACGAACTCGCGCTTACTCACACCGAAGTTCCAGAAGGCTATCGCGACCAAGGAGTGGGCAGGGATCTTGTCTCGGCAGCGCTGCAGTTCGCGCGTCGCGGAGATCACAAGGTCAATCCCGAGTGCCCGTTCGTGGCCGCGTTCATTCGCAGCAATCCCGAGTACACGGAATTGGTTGGTTCAACTCACAGGTCAGAATTTGAATTAGAGAAGAGTGCTTGAAAGGACAAGTTATGCGTAAGTTTTTACCCCTACTGATGGCAGCAGCGCTGTGCGTCTCCGTCGCTGCGCAGTCCGACAAAGGTGAGCGCAACAAAATGGGAGGGAGTGTCTCCGACCAGGATCGCATCACGCGCGAAGCACGCCATGAACTCGTGATGCTTCCTTACTACAGCGTCTTCGACAACCTTGCTTACAAGGTCGAAGGAAATACCCTGACCCTGTTGGGACAGGTGGCTCGTCCGTCGCTGAAGAGCGATGCTGAAAACTCGGTGAAGAAGATCGAAGGCGTGGACAAAGTCGTGAACAACATCGAAGTGCTGCCGGCGTCGCCCATGGATGACCAGATTCGTCACGCCGAGTTCCGCGCTATCTACGGCGATCCGACGCTGAGCAAGTATGGATGGGGTGCGGTTCCCCCGATCCACATCATCGTGAATAACGGACACGTTACGCTCGAAGGCGTGGTAGACAACGAAGCTGACAAGAACGTGGCCGGCATTCGCGCGAAAAGCGTGCCCAGTGTTTTCAGCGTGACGAATAATTTGCGCGTTGAGAACGAAAAGCAGAAGTAATCTCGATTTGTGACTGAAAAGGCGGACCCATGGGTCCGCCTTCTTTTTCCCGGGAGCTTTACAGGTAACTGCCGTGCGCTTTCGCCATCTGGTTGGGAATAATCGTCAGCATGTCCGTCTGCACCTTGTCCCACTCCTGGATCAAAAATCCTTGCGACTCTAACAGGTGACGGATCCGCAGCCGGTCCCATCCCGCGATGTCCTCCAAAATCGGAATCGCATAGGCCATCGCGTTGTCGCTCAAGACCGATCGCTTGGCAATCGGCGCCAGGAATTTGTTCTCCGACACGGCGATGGTAAAACCGTCGCGACGATTGACGTGCAACATCACGTGAATGTCGGAGCTGCCGTCGCCCATATAGACGATGTGGTCGGCACCAATCTTCTTTTCTTCTGCCAAGCGATCAAGAGCTGCGACTTTCCCGTATCCAGCGGTAACCTGCCGGATCGTCTTAATCTCGCCCTGGCTTCCGTACTCGAACTCCGTTCCGAAAACGTGGTCAGCAGGAACGATTCCCTCCAACGCCGACTGAATCACCTGCACTGGTCCGGCCGAGATCACATAGAAATCGAAGTTGAAGCCTTCCAGATCGTTTGTCAGAAAGTCGTGCAGCAACTTGATATTCGGCTTCAGCCGCACTCGCTTACCGGCTTCGTAAAGATGTTCCTTGCGCACGCGCTCGCGAAATTGCGGATCGTGCAGCAGCAGGTAAGCCAACTCTCCGCCTTGCTGAACCAGGTTGAGCTTGGCCATCCCTTCGGCCTTGCGCTCAAACTCTTCCGGCGGAATCCCGATCAACTCGGCAAGTACATAGCCAGAATCGTTGAAACTCAACGTCTGATCGAAATCGCTGGCGAGCAAATACCGCTTCTCGACAGACAGTTCCTTGTCTATGTTCATCAATGGTTTAGGCATAAATTCTGTACTTGTCATTACTAGGATTAGATTACCCAGCATGGGTCAAAGGACGATGAAAGGCCCATAGATTCGATGGATGTGCAGGATAGGTTTGGGTGATGGAAGGGCGAATGTAGGGCGAAATAACACTAGTAAATAGTTTAGGCGGTGCGAGTGTACTAGCTGTTATAGTACGCATGTGATTCCGTTCCGAGTGGAGCTTCGCCCGGGGTTTTCCATTCACGAGCAAGTCGTGTATGCGGCGAAGAAAGCTATCGTAAGTGGGCAACTTCGACCGGGTGACCCATTCCCCTCCGTTCGCCTTCTGAGTCGTGAACTCAAGATCAACCCCAACACAGCCCACAAAGTGATCACAGCCCTAATAACCTCAGGGTTACTCGAAACACAGCCGGGGGTAGGAACGGTCGTGTCCAAAATTCCGGAGGCGCGGCGCAGTGAGCGAACCGAACTATTGGAACGAGAGATTGAAGCACTCGTAGTAGAGGCCAAGAAATTGGGAGTATCCGCACAGGAAATTTCCGATTCCATTGCGCGTCATTGGAAGCGTTTGAGCTCTTTGGGAGGTGGCAAGGAAAAATGAGCGGCATGGCAATTAGCACCACTTCTCTGAGCAAGCACTTCCGTAAGTTGGAGGCGCTTAAGAACATCTCGTTGGATGTTCCGGCTGGATCCGTCTATGCACTGGTTGGTCCCAACGGCGCGGGCAAGACGACCCTGATAAAGATCTTGATGAATATCATCGAAGGAAGCCGAGGCCGCGCCGAGGTTCTTGGTCTTCCTTCGACGCAGATCCGCGGACGGGCGCTGGAAATCATCGGCTATGTGTCGGAAAACCAGGAGCTGCCGCTTTGGATGACAGTAAGAAGTTTTCTCGATTACTTGCGATTCTTTTATCCGACCTGGGACGCTGATCTGGAAAAGGAACTCATACGCCAGTTCCAATTACCGGTCGATCGCAAGTTGCGGCATCTTTCGCGCGGCATGCGCATGAAGGCGGCACTGGCAGGCGCACTCGCTTTTCATCCGAAGCTGATTGTGCTAGACGAGCCCTTTACCGGACTGGATCCGCTGGTTCGCGATGAGCTGATTCAGAGCCTACTGGAGCGCGCGGAAGAAGCCACCATCCTTATCTCGTCGCACGATCTGGCGGAGATCGAAAGTTTCGCAACGCATGTGGGCTTCCTGGAAAGTGGAAGATTGCGTTTCTCAGAAGAATTAGCGTCGTTGACAGATCACTTCCGCGAGGTCGAACTGACGTTTGACCTAACTCCGGCATTACCAGCGAACACTCCC
>DASTGW010000309.1:0-7070 GCA_035718705.1 Terriglobales bacterium
CAGGCCGCGGTGGCTACGGTGCAGAGCAAAAGGATTCCCGTCTTGTTGACCGTACCCTGAACCGTCATCACTTCCTGGCCATAAGCAACCTGCTCCGAACGAAAGGCGTTGTCGTTCAAGGTCGGATTAGAACTTCGCATGAGCTGAGGCATCGACGATCTCCAGTCCAAGCTTAGCTGTTGGCCCTGGAAAAGTCATGCGACCGCTTCATCCTTTGAACCTCGCGATGAAACGGAGCCGGAGGAAGCTTGTGGGATGGGGTGAGAGGAGCTTCCTCCGGGGCGCTTTGCGTGCTCTTGGGCCATTTGTCTGACCTTCTGTCAGCACCGGCCAGCTACGCGCGCCTAATTCTCTTATTAATTGCTGCCTGTCGGGAGAGCAGTTCCCGAAGGCAACTGAAACAATTCCTTCAACGCCGCAGACAATTGATCGTCACTCAAATTCGCCGACAAATTCTTCAGTTCTTTCGAAAGCAATCCCGCAAACCGAGACGCGATACGGCGAGCCAGCAGCTGCAACGCTTGTTCTTGTTCAGCGCTGAAGGGGCCCGCTTCCTGGCGGAACGCGTCCAGTTCATTCTTTGCCATCTCGTCGAGGCGCTCGCGCAACGCAATCGCAGTTGGAATCGAACGATCCATGACCAGCTTGCGGGCGAAGAACTTCGCTTCCGTCTGCACGATGTTGGTGGCCTGTTCTGCGGCGCTAACGTGATCTCCCGAAGAGCGGCGAACCACTTCGTCGAGATCGTCGACGTCATACAGGAAGATGCCGTGAACTTGGCGCACACGAGGGTCGATGTCGCGAGGCACCGCGATGTCGATCATCAGCAGTGGACGCCCTTGGCGCTCTTGCCGAACGTAGTCTCCCTCTTCACGAGTAAAAATGATGTGTGGGCACGCCGTCGCGCTGATCACGATATCGGCGTCAATGATGTGCTGCCAGCGTTCTTCGTACGGAGCGGCAATGCCGCCGAGGCGTTCCGTCAGTTCCTGTGCCCGATCCACCGTGCGGTTGATAACGCGCAGATCATTTGCGCCGTTTTTCACCAGGTACTCGGCGGCGAGCTGTCCCATGTGCCCTGCCCCGAGCAGGACCACCTTGCGGTCTTCCAGGCTGCCGAAGAGCTGCCGCGCCAGTTCCACCGCTGCGTAAGGAACTGAAGAAGCTGCCTGACCTACGGAAGTTTCCTTCTGTACCCGCTCCACCACCGCTAGTGCCTTCTGAAAAGCCGCGTCGAGATGTCGCCCGCATGTCGCAACTCGTTGGGCAAGCGACCACGCGTCCTTCATTTGCGTTGCGATTTCGGGCTCTCCAAGAATGATGGAATCGAGGCTGCTGGCGACTTTAAAGAGATGTACGACCGCAGCTTCGCCGATCAAGCGATAAAAGTGACTCCACTCGGCCAATCGCAGACCGTACTCGGTGGTCAGGAAATTAAGGACAGAATTGGCGGCAATCGCCGGATCACTGGCCCAGAGAATGAACTCTGTGCGATTACAGGTTGCCAAAACGGCGACTTCTTCGATCGCCTCTGAACGGGCCAGGCGAACCAGTGCTTCGTACCGGCGGCTTTCGCTGATCCAGAAACGTTCGCGGACCTCGACCGATGCCGACCGGTAATTCACACCGATGATCACCAGGGTAGGTTCCACGACAAAGCTCCGGGCGAGCGCGCCCATGGCCGAAGGTGCAGCCGAAGGGCCAAAAATCTCAAAGCCGTCACGCGAGCAAAGTGCCGCCATATGTGTGACTTACAAAATCACAGCCGTCCAGCGGATCCGCCGAGTGTGGGATTACTCGCCGCGGGTGGGGCTTTCCGCTCGGTTAAACGACCTAAGTTCGGACGGGTTATTCGTCACAATCCCCGAACCAAGCGGGGCGCTACAATCCCACCGAAATACATAAACTGCCCGTTCATGGGATGGGGTTTGTAAACAAAGGAGAGTAAAAGTGAAAAAGCTTATCGCTGGAATCGTAGTCGTGGGATTGATGTCTCTCTCTGGCTTTGCCGCTGATTCGGGAGCCGATCTGTACAAGGGAAAGTGCCAAATGTGTCACGGCGCGGACGGAACCCCCAGTGCTGCTATGGCCAAGAGCATGGGCTTGAAAGACCTGAAATCCGACGACGTGCAGAAGCAGTCCGACGCTGACCTGAAAGCGACTGTTGCCAAGGGCAAAGGAAAGATGACCGGATTTGCGGGAAAACTTACCGATCCGCAGATCGACGAAGTCGTGAAGTATGTTCGCAGTCTTAAGAAGTAAGTATCTGCTCGACTGAGAGGCTGGCTTCGGCCAGCCTTTTTCTTTGGAAGTAATTCCTCCCTTTAAATTAACTCTCACCTTCGACGGTTTCTTCTCGCTTGTTTATACTTAGGCGCTTCACTTCGCAGCAGTTTCCATGCATTGATCTCACCCTTGATCCCCGGAGAGACTTCCGGGCTTGCTGTAGCGGAGGTTCCACTTGAAGAAGCACGACGAGGAGCGTCCTCCTCTTTCTGCAGAGAATGAGTCCGGCGGCGTATCGCGACGCGACTTCCTGAAAATATCCAGTGTGGCCGTAACCGTTCCCATGGTCGTCGGACCGAGCGTGGTGAAAGTTGCCGGCGCGGAAGTGCCAGTTTACGGTCCCGGTCCGGTTCCGGTTTCTCTTAACGTTAACGGCAAAATGTTAAAGGCCCAATTGGAGCCTCGCGTTACCTTGCTCGACGCACTGCGCGATCAGTTCGATCTTACCGGTGCTAAGCGGGTCTGCGACCGCGCCGAATGCGGTTCATGCACAGTGTTGATGGATGGCAAACCGGTCTACGCGTGCTCCGTTCTCGCCGTCGATGCGCAGAATCACAAAATTGAAACCGTGGAAAGCATGACCGCCCCTGCCGGAAAGTTGCACCCAATCCAGCAGGCATTCGTCGACAACGACGCGCAGCAGTGCGGCTTCTGTACCCCTGGTTTCGTGGTCGCCTCGAAAGCGCTGCTCGACAAGCATCCGAATCCAACGCCGGAGCAGATCCACAAAGAGTTGGCGGGTAACTTCTGTCGCTGCGGAACGTACGCCGGAATTCGCGCTGCTGTCAGCGGAAGGAAGGAGGCCTGATCATGGAATTCAATTGGCCCGATGCACAAAATCGCTCAGTGATTGGAAAGCGCTTGAGCCGAGTAGATGGTCCGGAGAAAGTCTCTGGTCGCGCGAAATATACCTACGACCAGAATCCCAAGGGCCTGCTCTACGGCATCATGGTGCGCTGCCCGTATCCGCACGCAAAAATTTCGGCGATCGACACCAGCGCCGCCGAAAAAATGCCCGGCGTGAAGGCCGTGAAAGTAATTCAAAAGGTCGGATCGGAAATTCACTGGGCTGGCGACGAGGTTGTCGGTATCGCCGCCGTTAGTGAAGGCGTAGCTGAGGACGCAGCGCGCGTCGTGAAGATCGACTACGAGCAGTTGCCTTTCATGGTGGATGACGTAACCGAGCCGCACGGTCAGATCGCGGCCGATACTGGTCCCTATGACGAAGATGCAATTTGGGACATGCTCGACAATCAGGTCCCTGCGAACCAGATGATCGAGCGCATCAAGTCGGGAGGTCTCACCTTCAAGCCGACCGAGGCGAACCTAAAAGAATTTGGCGCCAACGGAGCAAGTCCCGCCGTTGTCGATGCGCTGGGCAAAGCCGAGGTGAAACAAGGCGCAGCGCCGCAGGTGAAATCGCCTTACAAGCGCGCGGCTCTGCAGACGCAAGGCGATCCCGATGCAGCCTTCAAGGAAGCCGAAGCTGTAAGCGAAGGCTATTACGGTGCTTCGGTAATTACGCACTGCTGCCTGGAGACCCATGGCGGAATGGCAGCGTGGAATCCAACCACGAACCTCGTCGAAGCACAGATCTCCACCCAGAACACCTCCGGAATGGCCGGTCAGATGGCCGAACCGCTCGGCGTTCCCGCCTCAAACATTCACCATCAGATGCAGTACATTGGCGGCGGCTTCGGCAGCAAGTTCTCGCCAGATCGCTGGTCCATCGTCGCTGCGCAACTTTCAAAAATGGCTGGCGGCGCGCCCGTAAAAATGTTCCTCGATCGTCGCGCCGAACTCGAAGTTGCCGGCGCGCGCCCGTCGGCATTCGCCAAGATCAAAATCGGCGTAAAAAAAGACGGAACCGTCACTGCTTGGGATTCAAGTTCCTGGGGAACTGGCGGTCCGGGAGGCGGCGGAGCCTATCCGATTCCGTACGTCTTCGACATTCCCAACCAGCGCAAGCAGCACACAGCAGTCGCCACCAACACCGGTCCCGCGCGCGCGTGGCGTGCTCCCAGCCATCCGCAAGCGGCAGCGCTTTCCATGTGTGCGATGGAAGATGCCGCGGCAAAGATCGGTATGGATCCCTACGATTTCTTTTTGAAAAATATCGAGCTCACGGGACCGCGCGCGAAAAGCTATGCCGAAGAACTGAAGATCGCGGACGAACTCATGGGCTGGAAAAAGAACTGGCACCAGCGCGGCGACAAAACTTCAGGTCCGGTAAAGCGTGGGCTTGGACTCTCGATTCACACTTGGGGCGGACGCGGACACGCGAGCAACTGCGACGTCACCATTCAGCCAGACGGTTCGGTCGAGATCAAGATTGGCACGCAAGATCTCGGAACCGGAACGCGAACGGCGATTTTGATGGTCGCATCCGACACGCTTGGCGTTCCGATGCAGAACATCCGGTTGCTGATCGGCGACAGCAAATATCCGGTCTCTGGCGGTTCAGGCGGAAGCACCACGATTGGCGGCGTTTCGTCCTCGTCGAGACGTGCGACAGTGACGGCATTGAACATGTTGTTCGCCAAGGTTGCGCCAGCGCTCAACGCCAAGCCGGAAGAGCTGAGCGCAAAGGACGGCAAGATCTTCGTTACCGCTGCACCGGATCGCGCGATGACATGGAAACAGGCTTGCGCGAAGCTTGGCGGGATGCCGATCACGGCTCAAGGCAAGAACCCGGACCGCGAGCATCCGCCAGATTTAACCAACAGCGGCGTTGCCGGCGTGCAAATGGCCGATGTATCGGTCGACACCGAAACCGGCATCGTGCGCGTCAACAAGATGGTCGCGGTGCAGGATTGCGGACTGATCATCAGCATGAAGACCGCGGAATCGCAGGTGCTCGGCGCGCTCATCATGGGCATTTCCTATGCGCTCTACGAAGAGAAACACATGGATCCTGTGAGCGGGCGCATGCTCAACCCGAACATGCAGTTCTACCGACTCGCCGGGCTCGCCGACATTCCGGAGCTCGTGGTCCGGATGATGACTGGTCCAGGTTACGACGAGCGCGGCGTGATCGGGCTTGGCGAACCGCCTGTCGTTTCGCCGGGCGCAGCGATATCCAATGCGGTCGCGAACGCGATTGGCGTGCGCGTGCCGGAAATTCCACTCACTCCTGATCGCGTGATTGCAGCACTTCAGAAAGGAGTTGCGTAATGCGTCAATTCGAATACACCGCTCCGCAATCGACGCAGCAGGCGATCGGACTGCTCGGTCAAAACTGGCAGCAGGCGCAAGTTCTGGCCGGTGGAACCGATCTGCTGGCGCTGATGAAAGACGACATCGTCACGCCGAAAAGGGTCGTCAACATCAAAGCGATTCCAGGTCTTGCAGGCATTCAGTACAACGCGGCTGGCGGATTGCGGATCGGCGCGCTGACCAAGCTGGCGGATGTTGCGGACAACGCTGACGTTCGCAGCAAATATCCGGCGATCGCTTATGCATATGACGAAGCCGCGAGTCCGCAGATTCGTTACATGGCGACCGTTGGCGGAAATCTTTGCCAACGTCCACGCTGCTGGTACTTCCGCAATGGCTTTGGCTTGATTCCTCAGCATGAAGGCAAGGCGATGGTTGCCGATGGCGATAATCGATATCACGCGATCATCGGCAACGAAGGTGCGGCGAAATTTGTTTCGCCTTCGACCATCGCCCCAGCGCTGATTGCCCATAATGCGAAGGTCCGGATCGTCGGCCCTTCGGGTCAGCGCGAACTCGAACTCGCGAAGTTCTACCGCGTGCCACAATCCGCCGACGACCGCGAACACGATCTGAAGCCGAATGAACTCGTCACCGAGATCATCGTGCCTCCCATGCAAAATGCGAAAACGGCCCAGTACGAAGTCCGGCAAAAGCAGGCGTTCGACTGGCCACTCGCGCTGGCGTCCGTCGCGTTGTGGATGGACGGCAACACGGTGAAGCAGGCGAACGTCGTGCTTGGCGCCGTGGCTCCGGTTCCCTGGGTTTCGCAGGAAGCGGCGCAGGCGCTGGTCGGCAAACCGCTCAACGAACAATCGGCGGATGCCGCGGCGCAGGCTGCCGTTTCGATTGCGAAGCCACTCAGCCGCAACGCTTACAAAATTCAATTGACGCGCGTGGCGGTGAAGCGCGCGCTGATGCAGGCCGCAGGAGGTCAGTCATGATTCATCGCCGCGAAGCACGCTTCGACATCAATCATCCGAACCTCTGTTCCGGCCTGCGCTGGAAGGGCCAGTTCATTGCCGCGGCGCACGACGAAACGGTGCAGCCCTGCAATGACGGACTGTTCTGGTGCCTGTACACCCAAACCTGCATCGGACCGGACGGCGAGCTGGCCGAGCCCGGCAATTGCACTTCCTGCGAGCGGCGGTGCCACGGCACGGGCAGATGCGAGTAGGCGGTAGCCAGTAAGCAGTTCAGCCCCAGTATCGAGCGCCCCGGTATTCGGTATACCCCCTATACCGGGGCATACTATTAGAATCAGCAACTTAGCCTCGGTATACCGGGGATACCGGCCAGCCAGAAACAGAACTTCACTCAAGCGAAATAGGCTTGAGTGGGCCACTCTACTTTTCTGTGCCTACCCCCACCCTAATCACTGGAATCAACGACTTACGGGGAAAGTCTGCCGCGTTTTGTTGATGGGAAACGACTTAACAGGTAAGTTCCAGATTCTATGGATCTTAGGGGACAGACGATACCCCCTCCCCCGGTGACCATGATTCTAAAGGAGTTATTTCGCGGACCAACAAAACAAACGACTTAAGTAGCCAGTGCCAATTTTCCGT
>DASTGW010000310.1:0-8456 GCA_035718705.1 Terriglobales bacterium
GCTCGATGGCGGCCGACGTTACTTCGACGTCGTGATCTTTGATGAAGCCAGCCAGGTGCTTCCGGAAGATGCAGTGCCGTCGGTGCTTCGCGGAGATCGCCTCGTGGTTGCCGGAGACAGTCATCAGCTTCCGCCGACGACTTTCTTTGCCTCGGGTGAGGACGATTCGCTCAACGCGAACGAGGATCCGCAAGCGACGGAAGGTTTTGAGAGCCTGCTCGACATGATGAACTCGTTCCTGCGCTCGCGTTATCTCGAGTGGCATTACCGCAGCCGCGACGAAGCACTCATCAGTTTCTCCAACCACCATATATATCGAGATCGCCTCGTCACTTTCCCGGGTCCGGGCGGGCCGCCAGCCGTCTCTCACGTTCTGGTGCAGCAAGCGCCAGGACAGGACGGCGAAGAAGAGAGCTCCGCCGCCGAAGTCCGCCGCGTGATGGAACTCATCCTCGAGCACGCGCGGACGCGCCCGCATGAGACGCTTGGCGTGATTGCGATGGGGATCAAGCATGCCGATCGACTGCAGCGCGCGCTCGACCAGGCGCTTGGCGAGTCGCACGAACTGGATGAGTTCTTCGACACTAACCGCTCCGAGCGATTCTTTATCAAGAATCTCGAGCGGGTGCAGGGCGACGAACGGGATGCCATCATTCTGTCCATTGGCTATGGCAAGGACCGCGCCGGCAATCTGCCCTTCCGCTTTGGCCCGCTCCTCTCGGAAGGCGGGCGCCGACGCCTGAATGTCGCCATCACTCGTGCGCGTCAGCGCCTGACGCTGGTTTCTTCCTTCAGCTATCTCGACATGGACTTGTCCCGCGTGAAGCCCGGCAGTGGCGTTGAGATGCTGCGGAATTATCTGCAATATGCTGCGACCAACGGACAACGCCTTGGTGAATCGAACATCACCGGTTTTCCGGAGAACAGTTTTGAAGCCGAGGTGGAAGATGTTCTGTCGGCCCGGGGCATGAAGTTGATCCCGCAGATGGGGGCTTCGTCGTATCGCATCGATCTTGTCGCGGAACATCCAAAGAAACCTGGACGATACGTTCTCGCCATCGAGTGCGACGGCGCGAGTTATCACTCCAGTTACACGGCGCGTGACCGCGATCGTCTCCGCGAGCAGCAACTGGAGAGGCTAGGATGGCGTTTTCATCGCATCTGGTCCACGGACTGGTTCATGCGAAAGGAATCGGAAGTGGAGCGTGCCTTGGCGGCCTTCGAGGCGGCGGTAAAGTATGCCGACCAGCTCGATTCAGGACTGATCGCGAACGGGAACCATCACGACGCGGTGCAAGCGAATTTGCCGAAGAGCAATGGCTCTGCTACTCCGCGTGGGCCGCGTCCGCAGATCGCAATCCGCACCAATATTACGCAGTATCCACTGTCGGACCTGATCGGGCTGGTTCGCTGGATCGGCTCCGACGGACAACTTCGCACTGACGATCAGATCATCACTGAACTTGTTCCGATGCTGGGCTTCAGCCGACGCGGTGCCCGGATCGATAGCGTGCTGAAGCGTGCCATTGCCGCTGCCAAACAATAAGGGTGCGACCGTGGCCGCACCCTCTTGGAAATCACACCATTCGGTTAGAAGCCGTTCAACAGTTCCGCGTCAAAAGCAACGGGCTTGAAGTTCACCACGCAATCGGTTGCTGAGCACGTGACGGTTCCGCGGCGCACCAGTTTAACGGACGAAACATCGGGAAACAGAACGGGATAGCTGCTGTCGGTGAGCAGTTTCTCTTCGCCGTGCAGGTCGGCACTGCCGCTCTGGTAGGAGAGCCGATCCGGCTTCTCGCCTCCATCGAAGACAAACAGGTACTCGGCCGTTCCAGCCTTCTTCGCGGAATTTGCTAACTTGATCGTTCTAAGCTGCGAGACCTCCGACTGGGCCTGGGCGATCAGCTTATCGGCATTTACGGGATCTGCCTTCTGCAGTTCTGTCTTCGAACTCTCCGCATCGGCTCCGGCTGCGGCTGTGGCCAGGGCATAAAAATGCTTTGCGTTCGCCTTCTGCCCCACCTTGTCGTAAATACGCGCCATGCGGTTTGCTACGGCGCCGGATTGACTCAGCGTCCATGCGGAATTCAGGAAGCGCAGTCCTTCCAGCGTCGATCCCTGCAGATACTTCGCCCAGCCGATGCGGGCCCAGGCAATGGCGACGAATTGCATGGACGATCCGATGGCCTCGTCGGTGTAGCTGCCCGAATCGAACTGGTCGCCGATGTTGTCGAGCATCTTGCGGGCATCGCGGATAGCGGCGTCCGGATCCACATCGTCGCGCAGCGCGGCGGCGTAAATGTCTCCGGAAGGGAACGGAGACGAATTGCCAACAATCGGCAACAGCAGCGCACGTGCCTTTTCTATTTTGCCGGAACGCGCATAAAGCTGAGCCAGCGCCAGGTTGACTTCGTCGTCGGGGGGAGGGACGGAAGCTGCATTTTCCAATTCGGCGAGTGCAGCGTTGTCATGTTTCTTTAGAAGCAGCAGGCCAAGGTTCTTGCGAGCGATGCGATCCAGCGGCACGTTATCGAGCTGCTGACGATAGGTCGCGATGGCTTCGTCGTCCTTGCCTCGTGCCTGCAGTTCCGTCGCGAGGTCGGTGTAAGCGCGTTTGTGAAACTTGTCCAACTCGATCTGCTTGCGGAAAGCAGCGATCGCGTCGTCGTGCTTGTCCATACCTACGTAAGCGCGACCGAGTTCTCCCCACGCATCTTTCGTATCCGGGGCATCGGTCACAAGCTTTTTAAGGGCTGCGGCGGCAAAGGGAAAGTCGCGGCGATCGAGTGCGGCTGTCCCGAGCCGATGCAGTTGGGTTGCATTCTCGGTCTCCGGCAGTTTGACGTCTGCGACCACTTCGCCTGATCCCGGACGTGCGTCCACCGATATCGTACGGAACGGAATGCTCGTCGTCACGCCACGCAGGGAATCGAAATCGTTGCGGCGATTAGGCGGCAGTTCGTTCATCTTCATGGTGAGTTTCTGCTGCGCCACCAGTACGTTGTTGGTGTAGTCGTAGGTGGTTTCGTAATCTGCGTAGTCGCGTGCCAGGCTGATCTGTCGTGGTACGCGGACCGCAAAGTTCGAGGGGAAGGTCAGCTTGATGCGATCGATCGTCTGTCCTACCGGTCCGATCTGCAGCGGATCGTTGGTCATCTTCCTGGGGGCTCTTTTCACGCGCATGGGCGGGAATGGCATGAAGGAGAAGTTCGAGGCCGGTACGGAGAAGAATTTCTCCTGTCGGAATTTGAACTTGATCTGCAGCGGCTTCGTCGTGTCGTTTACGTCGCTGACGGTGATGTCCTTCACGTCAACATTCACGTTCGGGTTCAGCGACATCATCTTCGCCATGCGCTGCCAGTCGGCTTTCGACAAGCTGCGGAAAGTCATGCGGAGTGGCACGTCACTGTCGCCCGTGGCGGTGATTTCGATGGTTCCATCAAAGGTGCCGTTCTCCAGGATCTTTCCTTCCATCGAGTACAGCATGGAATTCTTGACCGGTGAGTTGGCTGGAGTCTTGACCAGCCCGGCGTTGGCGTCGGTAGAGGTAAGCAGTGCCTGCTGGTTGCGGAGATCGTAGAGCAGGTGACCGTAGGGCGCGACTTCAGAGGTAGCGTCCAGCCAGGTGAATCCCGTGCCAAGCTTGGCCGCGGTGATCACATGGTTGAACTGCGCGGGCGAAGGCACGTCCGGATCAAGTTTACGCCTGTAGCCAATCAGCACCGGATAGCTCTCGATGCCGGAAGCACGCAACAGGGCCTGCAGCAGTGTGTGTTTGTCTTTGCAGTCGCCGTATCCGGCGTTGAGCACTTCGGAAGCAGCGTGCGGCTGGTAACGTCCCACGCCGAAGGACAGGCTCACGTAGCGGAAATCTTTCGCCACGAAATCGTAGAGCCGATGCGCTTTCTCGATCGGCGTTGTCGCTCCTGCCGTTAACTCGGCAGCCTTTTTCTTGATTGCGGGGTCGGCTGAAACGCGCTCGCCCTGCAGCTTCGCGTACCATTCCGCGACTTGCTTCCAATCGGAAAAGCTCGTCAGCTGAATTTCGGAGAACTGATCGTCGTCATCATCATCATCGTCTTCGAGCAGATCCATGTCGCGGCGATCCGGCTTAATGTCACGGACAATCCACGTGTACGTCCGCCATTCGCCTTGATCAGCGAAATCGTACTTCCGCTTGGGACTCTTCAGCTTTACGGATCGTGCTTTCGGAATCTCGATTTCGAGCTTTGCTTCTTTGACCGCTTCGTATTTCGGGAAGGAATATTCGTACCAGAACTGGCCTTGTGCCAGCGGCGTGTTCATCAAGGTTGTAGTGCGATATTCGAGCACGTCGCCGGGACGCAGCCCCACCACTGTGACGTGACGCTCACGATAGTCTCCGTACATGGGGGCGGATTGCAGAACTTCGGGCGCGAAGTCCTGCTGGTTCGCCTCTGGCGTCTGGATGACCTGGCCGTCGGGCTTGCGAACCCGAACGTAATCGATATTCAGTTTTTCCGTGGCCGAACTGTAACCGAAAACGAGCTGTCCATATCGTTGTATGCCGGCTTCGCTCTGAATCCGGATCGAGGAAGTGGTTTGCTGCGTGCCGGTTCCGTCGTTCTCGTAGTGGACATGCTTCACGAGTTGCTCGACGACGGCGCCTTCCTGCTCGCTGGCGTCAGTAGGCTTGTTCTCTTGTGCAAAGGTCGTAAGACAGAAGATGGAAAGTGCTGCGAAAACAGACAACAAACGTCGATTCAACATGGCCGGCCCGTCCCCCGAAAAGCCGGAGGTACTTTAACCGCCTTTTCGGTTTTCGGCCAAGAAAAACAGTGTCTGTTCCGTTAAACGGAAGAGTGCCGGCGACAGTTGTTCACGCCAGGACTCAGCTGCCCGTCGGTACGATGGCTTTCGTCTCCACCATCAGCATCACGGTTCGCTGCGGGGCACGCGGACGATGCATCACGCCTTTCGGAATGACCGTGCCTTGCCGCGGCGCCAGTTCGATGGTTCGTCCTTCGAGATCGATGAACAGCTTGCCTTCCACCACGTAAAAGAACTCGTCATCGTTGTCGTGCTTGTGCCAGTGATACTCGCCCTGTACGACCCCAAGCCGGACGACGGAGTCGTTCACCTCGCAGAGCGTCTGGTTATACCAGCGATGTTCACAAGCGTCGGCGAGCGCTTTCTCGTCGATTAACTCCAGCGGTTGATGAAGAACGTCGAGCAGCGTGACGTATGAAAACTCGGCGGGAGTTGACATGAAGACCTCACGAAAAATTCTACGCCGCCATCCTGCGATTGAATGCTGTGGTGGTACGTAGCTCGTCCCTACTGTAATCCGACTCGTCGTTCCAATTGGGCGAAGCGTTCATCCGATCGCAATGGATCGTACATCGGCCAGATTTTCAGCGAGGTCATGAACGAAGGTGTCTTTTCATAAGCCTGCCCTAGCAATGCGATCGCTTCTCGCCGGTTGCCCAACCACGTATATGCCAAAGCGTAACAGCCGGGATCCGGGACTTTGCTGGAATCGGAAGGAAGGTGTCGGAGCAGACGTCGCGCTTCGTCGCTGTGGCCGGAGCGGGCCAGCAAGATGGCGCGATCGCACGGATGTATGGGCTTCTTCATGGACGCATACAAAAAAGATTTCTGCGCCACCGCGGCATCGTACTTCTTCTCTTCCAGGTACACGCCGGTGAGCCATTCACGAGCTGGCAGGAAGTTGGGTTCCTCCGCGATCACCTTTTCGAGTTGCACGCGTGCCTCGTCGTATCGGCGTGCCATGTAGAGTTCTTTGCCGATATCGGTGGCGATGATCTGCGAAAGCGGATCGAGTTCGTGAGCCTTGCGCAGTTCCGCCAGGGCTTCGTCAAGCTTGCCCATCGGCGCCAACCAGCCATCGCCGTACCAGTGATGCGCAGTCGCGTAGTTGGGATCCAGCTCGATTGCACGAACAAAATGCTTCCGCGCTTCCTCCCATTTCCAACCGTCATAAATCTTGATCATGCCCAGCGACGTGTGTGCTTCGGCGAGCCCTTCATTCAACCGCAGGGCTGTTTCCGCTGCGTTGCGTGCCTTTACGAGAGCATCCGCGAAAGGCATCTCGTCGTAGCTGCCCAGCAGGATGTAGCAATCGGCAATGCCGGAATACGCTTCGGCGTAATCCTTCTTGCGCGCGATCGCCTGCTGGAAGTCATCGATGGCAAGCCGAAGCGACTTGCCATCCCGCTTGTTCCAAAGGTAGCGGCCTTTCAGGTAGAGCTCGTGTGCCAGAGGGTCGATCGGTGCCGCTCCTCGCTCCGGCAAGTGACTGCGGATGGCAAAGGCTATGTCGCTTGCCAACTCGTTCTCGAGCGCGAGCACGTCCTGGGAGTTTCTTTCGTACGCCTGTGCCCACACGTGTTCGTCGGTTTTGGCGCGGATCAGCTGTGCCCTTACTCTTACCCGCTCGCCCGATCGGACCAGTGATCCTTCGATGACCCCATCGACGTTCAATTCGCGAGCGATCTGCGGCAGAGCCTTACCCGACTTCTTGTAACGCATGGTGGAGGTGCGCGAGATCACCCGCACGTCCTTCATCTGCGCCAGGGCGGTGATTAGTTCATCCGTTATGCCGTCAGCGAGGTATTCCTGCCCGGGTTGCACGGACAAGTCTTCGATAGGAAGTACCGCGATTGACCGGATCTCGCCCGTCTGAACTGCTCGCGGACGTCGCAGGCTGCTGGCAGCGAACAATGAGATCGCCAGAACGGCAGCCAGGGACACCAGCAATACCACCTTCCCCGGCGCCCTCCTGGCACGGCGCGGAGTCGGCTCGCCCAGGGGAGGCCTGGCAGCCGTGACCTCCGGCAGTTCGACCTGAATGTCCGGTGAGTTGTTGCGCCGGCGGACCTCTGCCACGAACCGGTAACCGCGCTTGGGCACCGTCTCGATGAACTTGGTCTCCCCGCCGTTCTGCAAAACTTTGCGCACTTGCGAGATGGCGTTGGTCAGCACCACTTCTTCGACAAATGTCTCTGGCCACACTCGCCGCAAGAATGTTTCTTTTTCCACCAGATGTCCGGCGTTTTCGACCAGCAGGACGAGGACGTCGAACGCCTTCGGCAGAAGAGAGACAGGTTGATCAGCGCGCAGCAAAAGTCGTTCAGCGGGGATTAACTGGAAGGCGCCGAACTCATAAACGCACTGTGCCTGGCTGGACATGGGTAAACCGGGAGGGGGACGCGATTATACCAACAAAATACTTCCATCAATTTCACCTTTTGCTTAGGTCCGCCGTTGTCCTAACACCCTCGTTCCACAGCTACTTAGCAATCAGTGAAAAAACGAGAGCTTTTCGTTAGGACTTCCGGGGAGAGATGCAGCTACTTTGCGTCTCCTTGTGGGCTCGCTCTGGGGGCGACCCCGATCTCAGAAGAGGGAACCTCATGCCGTCGCGAAAAGTTTTGTTTTGCCTGTTTGCTCTCGCCTTGATCTTCACCTGCACAGCCGCCGCTAAGCAGATCACCACCAGCCTGAACGTGCCGCTCAACGAACGCGTCCAGGTAACCACCGGTACTTACTCCGAATTCGTGAAGTTCACCGGATCGATACACACGGTGGTGAAGGTGGGAATTCCCATCGAGCCGTGCTATCCAACGGATCCCTGTCGCAGTGTGCCCTATGACGTGCATATCAACCTCCAGGGCGTGAGCGGTGTGGGCGAGACGAGCGGGCTCAGGTACATCGCAAATGGTGCAACCAGTTCGACTGGGCTCACCAGCCTGCCCGGCGGCTTCTCCTTCACCGGCAACTTCAGGGTGATCCCGCCCACTCCCGTCATCCCTCCGAGCCCAATCATTCCGCCCAGCCCGGTTATCCCAATCGGCGGATTCATCACGCTTGCGGCAGACGGCACCGCCAGCAGCGGCACCAATACCACCGGTCTGGTCAGCTACTGGCAGGGTGAAGGCGACGCCTCTGATTCGATGGGAGTGAATCCCGGCACCATCGACTTCGCCGTTGGCTTCGATCCGAACGGGCGCTTGGGACAGGCCTTCAACTTCAGCGGAGACGGTTGGATCGAAGTGGCGCAGTCAGCATCCCTCGAAACCCAGACCGTTACGCTCGCAGCGTGGGTGAAGCGCAGCAACCCAGCCCAGAGTGCTGCGCTCGTGGTGAAAGGCGGCGCCGCCTGCGACGGCGACAATCCGCCGCCGATGTCCTATGGGTTGCTGAGTGGTCCGAACGGTGAAGTCTTCTTCCGCTTGTCAGATAACGTGAGCCCGGTCAGTTCGCCGAGCGCTCCGGCTTCCGCCGTCTGGGACGGCAACTGGCACCTGCTTGCCGGCACCTACGATGGCACAAACGTCAGCCTGTATCTGGATGGAACGCTAGTCGGCAGCGCACCCGGCCTGATCTCGCCCGTGTACTACGGCTACTCCGACCCGCGACTCTACTTCGCCCACTACAACGGCGCTACCTGC
>DASTGW010000311.1:0-3538 GCA_035718705.1 Terriglobales bacterium
GATTCCCCGCTCGCGCAGGTGCCCGAGTTCGTCAACACAACTTGTCCGAAGTGCGGCAAGCCGGCGCGTCGCGAAACCGACACGATGGACACGTTCGTCGATTCGTCCTGGTATTTCTATCGCTATGCCGACCCGCATAACGATCGTGCGCCTTTTGATAAGCAGATTGCGGACTACTGGTTCCCGATCGATCAGTACATCGGCGGCGTGGAGCACGCGATCCTGCACCTGATCTACTCGCGCTTCTGGACGAAGTTCATGCGCGACATCGGCCTGTGCTCGCACGACGAGCCGGCCAAGCGCTTGTTCACGCAGGGAATGGTGATCAAGGGCGGCGCTAAGATGTCGAAGAGCCTGGGGAACACGGTGTCGCCGGACGATATGGTCGCCCGCTATGGCGCCGACGCCACGCGTATGTACGTGTTGTTCGCTGCGCCTCCGGACCGCGATCTCGACTGGCAGGACGCGGGCATCAACGGGACGTACAGCTTTGTCGGACGCGTGTATCGGTTCGTGAACAAGCATGGTGGCGCGAAGGCGGGTGCCATTCCGCAGGATTTGACGCCTGAGGCGCGGCACCTGCAGAGGAAGTTGCACCAGACGATCAAGCGCATCACGAACGAGCTGGATGGGCGGTGGCACTTCAACACATGCGTGTCGGCCATCATGTCGTACATGAACGAACTCTACGGGGCGGACGAGGCGATCGCGAAGGGCACAGTTCCGCAGGCGTTGGTGGCGGAGTTGTTGCAGAAGGTCGTCCTGATCCTGGCGCCGTTCGCGCCCTACCTGACTCACGAGTTGTGGCAGAAGGTGGGCGATGGAACGGAGCTGTTACGGCATCCGTGGCCGAAGTTCGATCCGGCGCTGGCGAAAGAAGACGAGATCGAAATCGCCGTGCAGGTGAACGGAAAGCTGCGTGGACGAGTGACGGTAGCCGCCGATACGCCGGAAGAGCAGGTGAAGCAGGCAGCGTTCGCTGATCCGAAGGTTGCTGCGGCCATGGAAGGGAAGCAGCTGGTGAAAGCGATCGTGGTGCCGGGGAAGTTGGTGAATATCGTGGTGAAGTAGGAAGTCGGTCAGTCTCTCAGTCGATCAGTCATGAAGGATTGAAGTGGATAGGCAGAGTAGTGGATCGGAAGCTTGAAAGACTGACCCACTGAAAACTGACCGACTACTTAGTACTAGCAGCATCTGCCTAGTTCTCTGCATCTTAGGAAGCATGTCGGAACAAAGGCCCATACGTACTTTGCTGTCTTTTGCGTCGAAAGCTGCGCAGTGTCCGAACTGTTTTTCCTTCAACAATCCTGAGTACCTGCCGGAAAAGAAGAAGCAGGTACAGCCAGATGGATTGTTGCTGACGTGTGCCACCTGTGGCACGCCGTACGGAACCGCTACCGTTGCAGCTACCTCCATCGCCGAGGCCGCCTGAGTTGTACGATCGGCGGTCTCTTTGGTTCTAACCTAAGTACATTCAGGCCTGATGTCCTAAATACTTGGGAACTCCTGCCCCAAAACTCACTGAAAAATGCATCCGAAATGGTGAAACTACTAGTCGGTTGGACTAGTACGTTCTTGCCAGAGGAGAGACATGGAAGGGGCGACACCGGACCGGGTTCTGGTGGTGGACGACGCGGAGAGCGTGTGTCTGGCGATCACCATGATGCTGCAGAAGTTAAATCTCGAGGTGATGGCGGCGAGGAACTACGTGGAGGCAGTGACGCTGTTGAAACGAAATGAGTTTGCGGCGGCGTTAATCGACGTATATCTGGGGCCACATTCAGGGCTGGATCTGGCAGAGGAAATAATCGCGAAGCATCCGGAGACGCGGATCCTGATGATGTCGGGCTCGGTGTTGCTGGAGGACGAGGTCAAGGCTCGTCCGAAACTGGCGGATGCGACGATCCTGCATAAGCCGTTTACGCGAAATGAATTAGTGGAGTGTATCCGGAAGGCTGTGAATAAAGCGGCCTGAGAAAAGAGCAAGCAATGAGAAAGGGCAGCCGAAGCTGCCCTTTTTCATTTAAAGCTGGCGTTCAGACTACAGAAGCTGAACGTTTTCTGCCTGGAGCCCTTTGGGTCCGCGGACGACGCTGAACTGCACCGACTGGCCTTCCTGCAGGCTACGGAAGCCCTTGGACTGGATGGCCGAGAAATGCACGAAAACGTCTTCGCCACTCTGACGAGTGATGAAGCCAAAGCCTTTGGCGTCGTTGAACCACTTAACTGTTCCTTGTTCCATGATGCTAAACACCTTCAAATTTGTTGAATTACGCTGAACAGAATCGGAGGGCTTACTGCTAGGCAGAAACACTTGCGGGATGCTGGATCCCACGGCCGAGTCTTCAAACGCGCCTTCAGCATACATCAACTTTGGTTTTGGGGCGAGACGTTGAGAAGGGAAGTATTGCAATCTGCAATAAAAGAGATTGCCCTTAAGGGGGTGCAAGTGTTCCATTTCAGGCGTTCAGGGCTGAATGCCGCCTCGGGTTCGCAGTGAAGCGGGCGCGCTTCGGTTACCATGACAGGTTGGCCTTTACGGGCCAGTGTCACTGGGAGATATCGAATGAAATTGCGTCTTCATGCTGTGCTTGTTTTCACCTTGTGTTCTGTTCTTGCCGTTGGGCAGGCCCCGAAGAAACAGGTTGCGAAATCCTCTCCGGGAGAACTGGTGGACCGCGTCCGGACCACCGGCTTTATTCAGCTTCATGCAGACAGCTTTCGCTCGCTGACGCCGAAGCAGCAGGAACTGGCGTACTGGTTATCGCAGGCGGCGATTGCCATTGATCCGATCATTTATGAGCAGCAGTCGCGGTTTGGCGTAAGGCAGAAACGCCTGCTTGAGGAAGTGATCTCGCACTCGCAGGGGGTGAATCCGGTAGTGCTCAAGAAGATGACCGATTTTGCCAAACTCTTCTGGGCGAACCGCGGAAACCACAACGAGATGACGGCTCAGAAGTTCCTGCCGGAGTTTACGTTCGAGGAACTCCAGACCGCAGCCGCGCAGGCGCAGAAGAACGGAGCTTTCAACTCCGGGTACGCGGACCTTCCGGCACTCGCCTCAGCTGAGGCTTTGAACAAAGAGCTGGGTGAATTGAAGGACTCGTTGTTCGATGCGAATTTTGAGCCGATGATCACGGCCAAGAGTCCGCAAGGTGGGAAGGACATTATTCAGGCAAGTTCCAACACCTTCTATGGACAGAACGTTACGCTGGCCGACCTGAAGGGTTTTGAAGAGAAGTATCCGCTGAACTCGAACGTCGTAAAGGGCGACGACGGCAAACTCGAAGAGAAGGTGTGGCGTGCGGGTACGGCGGATGGCAGCGTTCCGGCGGGTGTGTATGCGACTTATCTGAAGAAGGCGAACGAATACCTCGCGAATGCGCAGAAGGTGGCGGATCCGCAACAGGCGCAGGTGATCGGCGACCTGATCAAGTTCTACCAGACTGGGGACTTCCAGGATTGGCTGAAGTTCGGCGAAGACTGGGTGAAGAACAATGCCACCGTGGACTTCGCGAATGGCTTCATCGAGGTCTAT
>DASTGW010000312.1:0-3781 GCA_035718705.1 Terriglobales bacterium
GGACATCACCATGCCGCAGATGGAAGGCATCGAAGCCGCCGAGCGCATCGTCCGGCAATCGCCGGAAGCGCGCATCGTAATGGTGTCCTCGGTCGGCTACCAGGAAAACATTATCGCCGCCCTGCAAAAGGGCGCGCGCCATTTCGTACAGAAGCCCGTTAAAGCTGAAGTCCTTTACGAAGTTGTGAAGTACGTGCTGGGCGACGCCGCCACGGTCGGAGAAGCCGCCGGAGTCACGCAATGAGGATGGAACTCATTCAGCCGTTTATCAACGCCGCTGACGCCGTGCTGGCCCAGACGCTCAAAGCACCAACCACCATCGGCGAAGTCAGCATGGAGGAAGAGGCCTATCGCCGCAAAGGCATCGCGGCCGTCGTCCGTGTTGCCGGTGATATTGAGGGCCGCGTGATCTTCGACCTTGAACCCGATGCCGCGCAGGAAGTCACCACCAAGCTCGTCGGCGATGAAACCGCGGCCAAGGAAATGGTTCCTGAAGCGATCTGCGAACTCGCCAACCAGGTGATCGGCAACGCCGTCACCGTGCTGAATGACCAGGGATTTCACTTCAAGGTTCTGCCGCCGGAATTGCACACCGCCGACCGCGGCGATCACAACACCGAAGACACTGAGGCTCTCGTGATGTGCTTTGAAACCGTTGGCGGAAACGTCTTTATGAATATCGTGATGCGCTACAACCGCCGCCGTCGAGGAGAGACCTCCTCCAACGCGGACTGATTTTGGTTTAGAAGTCTCCTGAGTAAACTAGAAAAGGCGAGGCCGCTTGGCCCCGCCTTATTTTTTTCTTCTCGCTTCTCTGCTACTGAATCGTCACATAGAACGGGTTCGCTGACGGAGGTGCCACATTCAGCACGCTATCGTCGCTGGTCTTGATGATGCTGATCGATCCGTTCGGGAAGGTCGCACCGCCATCGCCGGTCGAATTCACAACATAGACCTTCGACGACTCCGGAGCTGCAGCGATCGAAACCGGATTGTTCTGAACCGTGACCGTCGTGCGCAGGTTATAGCTTTGCGCGTCGAACACATCCACTTTCCCGGGCGCGCCGGCATACAGCACATAAAACTTCACACCATTATCCAGAACCGCGATACCGATCGGCGTAGCCGACGTGTTCACCGTCTTCAGCAGCGTCAGGCTCCCCGGAGTGGACGCGTTGAACACCGAGATCGTATTCCCGCCACCGTTCACCACGTAAACGCGTTTCAGGTGATCGTCCCATACCACATGCGTCGGCCCCGACAGTCCGGTCACGCGCTGCACTTCAGAATCCGTGCTCGTACTGATTACAGAAAGCGAATTCCCGCCCTGGCTGGCAACATAAACATAAGCGCTGTCGGTCTGTATCGTCGCGTCAACCGGAGTCGCTCCGACAGCAATTGGAGCTCCGAGAACAGTGCTGTCTGCCGAAGAAACCACCGTCACCGTGGAGTCGTTCTTGTTCACGACGTAAGCTTTCGCGCCATTCGACGTAGCGGTAACTGCTACCGGATTATTTCCTACCGGCACGAACGCTTTCACGGCCGAGGCAGCAGTTGAGATCACAGCGACTTTGTTGAGCGCCCCCTCGGTCACGAAGGCAAATAAGGGTACCGCGTAAACTGCGTTTGCTCCTGCACCAGTCTCCAGGTTCACCGTGCTTGTGCTTGCGCCGGAAACCGCGGGCGAGAATCTCGTAACGGTGCTGTCGTCTTGGCCAGCCGTTCCCTGGTTCACCACCCATGCAAACGATAGGTTGGCATCGACCGCAACCGCCACGGGATTCACGCCTGTCACTCGATTGCCCATGTTGGTGTCGCCGGACACATCGAACACCCCGGCTTTTCCCGTGTCGGGAGGGATCGCGGTAAGGTCGCCTTTGCTGGCCACGACTGCAAAATGCGTCGTCTGCGGATCACCGCCAGGCGCCGTAATCGGAATCGCCACCGGACGATACACGTCACCGCAGCCCGCCAGCACTATCAGGAACGCAACCAGGAGAATCGCCCACGTCACACCGAGCGTGCGACGGCGTGAAGAATGCATAAATGAAATCGGCACTAGCCGCTTACTCCAGAACCAGGGTTTGGATGAAAGTTTATTGTACGACAACCAGCAGTTCGCCCCTGCCGCTCAGGGCCAAAACGGCACCCAAACAAAGAGCCATAAAGCACAAACACCGTCCCAGGGACGGTGTTGCGCTTCCAAAATCTAAACAAGAACCTACGCGATCCGCTTCGTCCCGCGTTTCTTCTTGGCCGGCACGGCCTCCACGCGCGACGCCTCTTCTGCCGCTTCCACCCTCTGCGGAGCTTTCTTCTTGCCTTCCATGCTGGCCAGGCTCTGCTTCAGCGCCGCCATCAGATCGGTGACAGGCGCCACCTTCGGCTTCGAAACCGGCGTCACTTCCTTCCCTTCCAGCTTCGCCTTGATCAGCTCTTTCAGGTTGTCTTCAAAGGTGTCGTGATACTTCTTCGGATCCCAGTCCGCTTCGAGTGCCTTGATCAACTGGTGAGCGACCTTCAGCTCGGCTTCCTTGATCTCGACATCCGGCCGCCCGAACTCGTCGAGTTCTCGCACTTCGTTCGCGTAGTACATCGTGTGCAGCAGCATGCCGCCTTTATGCGGACGCAGCATCACCGTGTATTCGCGGTTGTGCATCGTCAGCTTGGCGATCGCCATGTACTTCGATTCCTCCAGAGCCTGCGACAGCAACGCGTACGGACGCCGTCCAGCCTCTTCCGGCACCATGTAATACGAAGTCTCAAAGTAGATGGGATCCACCTCGTCCAGCTTCACGAACTCCAGGATCTCCATCGCCTTCGCCGTCTTGGGCTCGATCTTCTTGATCTCGTCCGGCTCGATGATCACGTACTCGCCCTTGCGGAACTCGTAGCCCTTCACAATCTCGTCGCGATCCACCACCACTTCTTCTTCCGGGCAGATGTACTGCTGCTTTACGCGAACGTGGTCCGTCCGGTGCAGCATGTTGAACGAGATGCGTTCACCGCGAGCGCCGGAAAACAGCCTTACCGGCATGGAAATCAGTCCAAACGTCAAATACCCGGTCCAAACGGAAGCCGCCATATCGATCCTCTTAAGACTGCCTTTAGAGACTAGCCACGGTCGTGGGTAGCACGAAAACTGGTGCTACATAATGCCACCTGATACGATGCGCGTCTACAAAACTTGTGTCGCCAAACGGTCTAGTACTTGACGCTTTGAATACCAGCCAGCGGCTCGTCCCAGCGCTTATCGTGACCCCCATTTTCGGCCTTCTGGGCTATTTCACGCGCGGCGTCACGATTTCCGGAGCTGTGGCCGGAACCATCGTCGCCTTTGCCATCTGGATGGGCCTCGGCCTGGGTGGATTTGTAACGCTCTTCGCCGTTTTCGCCATTACCTGGCTCACAACCCGCGTCGGCTACTCACGCAAGCGCGAACTCGGTTTGGCCGAGAATAAAAGAGGACGCAACGCCGCGCAGGTAATGGCCAACGTCGGAGCAGCAGCCGTCTTTGCCGTGCTGTCGTTGAGATTTGGGCCGCTGTTCGGGATGGCTTCGATTGCATGTTTGGCCGAAGCTACGGCCGACACCGCGTCGAGCGAGATAGGCGAAGCTTTATCGAAGAAAGCCTGGCTTGTGACTACGTTTCAAGAAGTCCGTCCCGGCGAAGACGGCGGTGTGAGCTTGCCGGGAACTCTGGCCGGAGTTCTTGCGGCAGCCCTGATCGCCTTCACTGGCCGCGCGATGAACATCACTCATTCCTTCGCGATTCCGCTGA
>DASTGW010000313.1:0-6416 GCA_035718705.1 Terriglobales bacterium
CACGTCATGCAACGAGACGAAGGGTACGCCGGAATCGAGTTGCGTGTTAATAACGGGAGTGCCGCATGCCATGGATTCGAGTTGAGCAATGCCGAATGCTTCGCTGCGAGCCGTGGAGGGAAACGCGAACACGCGGGCTGCTTGATAGTAGGAGGCAATTTCTTCCAATTCGCCCAGGAAATGAACGCGCTCGCTGACGCCCGTATCTTGGGCGAGTTGCTGCAGGGTTCGCAAAAGCGGTCCAGTACCGATGATGAGTAATGTGGCGTTAGTGTCGCGAAGCGCACGAATGAGAACGTCGAACCCCTTGTAATAGACAAGACGCCCGACGGCTACAACGAGGGAGTCCCCAAACTTCTGCCTGATTGCCGCAATCCGCATTTTATCGCGTTGTTCGAATGGCTCCATGTCGATGCCGTGCGGGATCACCCGGCACTTCGCACGATGCTGCGAGAGCGTCGCGGAACTTTCGAGGTAATTAGGAGAGAAGCAGATAATGCCGTCGGCGCGCGCCATCAGCCGACGTAAAAATGGTTCATAGCCAAACTTGAGTAAACGCTGTCGGATGATGTCGCTGTGATGCGTGACCACTAGACGTCCGTGGTGCCCAGACGCAAGGTAGGAGAGCACCGCGGTCGGGTTCGGCGAGTGCAAATGCACGACATCGGCCTTGGTGCGCCGGATGGCTGAGATCATGCTCGGGCAGAGGCAGGCCGACGCGACCTGGGCGAGCGTGCCGATACGTTGAATTCGTACAGCACCGTCGTAGTCAATTTCCGCGTGCCGGTCGGTGTTGGAAACGATTACTTCGACCTCCAATTCTTTTGAGGTCGCGCGGCAAAGCTGCTGCAGATGTGTCTCCATACCGCCTTTATAAGGCGGATAGAACTTGCCGATATGCAGAACGCGTCTCATGCGTTTAGTACCCGGCGGTAAATGTCGGACATCGCTGCCGCGTAGTTGGACCAACTGAAGTGTTCAGCGTGCCGGATCAAGCGAAGTTTGTCGGCCTTGGAATTGAGGTCTGCCAGAACGGCATCCCTCCATGCCGGAACATCCGCTACTGTGCAGAACGTCGCAACATCGCCGCCGATCTCACGAAGTGACGCGATGTCGCTGGCGATCACAGGAGTGCCGCATGCCATCGATTCGATCACCGGCAAACCGAAGCCTTCGCTGTCGGATGTCTGAAGCAGCACTTTGGCGCGCCGGTACACGGCGGCAAGTTGCCGCGGAGACAGCCGGGGAAGCGTATCGATTCGATCTCCGATGCCAAGTGAAAGAGCCAGAGCCTGTTGTTCGGCTGTCAACCGTCCGCCCACGCGCAAGAGTCGCAAATTGGAAACTTCACGGAGGCTTTCGGCGAAGACTCGCAGCAGCACGTCGATGCGCTTGCGAGGAATCGTGCTCCCAACGTGCAGTAACTCGGGACAAAGTTCCGGCTCGCGCCCGAGCAGGCGAGATATTTCAACGTCAGCCGCTGGATCAGGTTGTAGGTTCAGATCGGGGTGTACGCCGTTATGCACAATGCTCAGCCGATCCGGTGGGAGCAGGGAGTGAGTGAGGAGCGCGTCGCGCGTTGCAGCGGTATCGCAGGTTACGTGCGCAGCCTTTTGCAATCCGCTGAGAATGCGCTGAGTCATCGCCCGAAAAGCAAATGATCGCCGCTCGGATTCCGGAGCCAGAACGCAATGAAACGTATCAAGGTCGTGACAGGTGACTACGGTGCGCTCTGCCGGAAGCGAGTGAACTAGATGAGCGTAGCTGTGATCGACGATGTGAAACAGATCGAAGCTTTGAACCAGGCGCCGCAACTCGCGCGGGTATTGAACGAAGCGCCCCAACACGCGAACAGCCTTGCCCGGCATCCGGTCCATGGCAAATGCCAGTGTCGGGCGGATTTGCTGAACCTGCAACCCTGACTCGATGCGCAACGAAGAGGTCAGCATGTCGCCGACCAGGTCCATGCTCGGCCAGTTCTCTTCAGCAAAGTCGCAGATCACGGCGACACGAACAGTCGGAGGCAACGGAGCTGCTGCATCGATGGCAGCAATAGTCGGATTGGATAAGCAGCTCACGGCGAGAATGTTGTACTTTCTTCTACCTGAATTGTGTCCGATTACCGAGTCGCTTCCAAGATACTCGGGGTGGAAACAAGCAACTGAAAGGCGCGTTCATAATCGCGCCAGCAGGCCTCAGGCCGCAGGCTTTCGGCTACAAGTTGTGCCTGGCTGCCGAGCCTTTGGCGGAGCGTGGAATTATCAATTAATTGCTCCACCGCCCACGCGAGTGCGCGTGAGTCGCGGGGAGGGATGAGCAGCGCGCTGACCTTGTCCTGCAGAACGTCTGGAGCCGCGCCAACGGGAGTGGTGACGATTGGCAGTCCACTGGCCATCGCTTCGGCGAGTGCCAGGCTGAAGCCCTCCGAGAGCGTGGGAAACACGAAGACGTCGGCTTGGCAATGTATGTCGAGAAGTTGCTCTCGCTCAACTCGTGGCAATACCGTAACGGCGGATCGCACGCGTTCCGGGAAGTCCGCCAGCACAGTGCTTTCCGAGACCATGGTTCCAGCACAGATCAGTTCGATTTCCGGATGACTTTCACGGAGCGCACAATAGGCTTCCACGAGGTAACGCGTTCCCTTCATAGGAAGCCATTGACCTACAAAAAGAAGTTTCTTCGCGGAGAGGCGGTAATCGCGCCGGATGAAAAAGTCACTCGGGGCCGGGTTGGTAACAACCGCGATCCGATCCTCCGGCGTCCATTCATTCTCAAGCAAATAACGATATTCAGCGGAGTTGAGGCACACCAGTGTGTCGGCACTGCGGCAGGATGAGCGAAGGATCCGCGACATGATGCCTCCGTGCAGCAGTCGGTATCGCCAGGAAAGCGGTACTTCCTTCCGCAGCGACGAGTAATAAAGCGGCTCCAAACCGTGGAAGATTATGCCGACCCGCAAGCCTTGGAACATTCCCAGCGCCTTGCGTAGTAGGGTAACGGCCCAGCCCGCGTGGCTATGGAAGAGAGCAATGTCGAATGCCGGCGATTGACGCCTAATGTAAGAGGCCGCCGCAATCGGAAAGAGAAGGGGAATCAGACGGCCAGAGAATACGCGGAGCTTCGGGAAGTCGTCCGGCGTCAGGATGGTGCACTGATGTCCCAGCGTTTCCAGATACTGCGCACGTTCGAAGGTATTCCGATAAACGGCGGTATTAGCGTCCCGCGAGACGTGAATCGCGAATACTACGTTGAGCTTGCGTTGCGAAACTGTTGTAGCCAGAGCAGCGGCTGACCCGGGTAGCGCTGCAACCAGACAATCGGCCATAGCACTTACATTTTGACGATCCAATGGCCGATGCCGAAAGTAAACCGGCATGCGATCGGCGACAATCGTGCCGTCATTCGTGCTGATTTGGGTCGCATGATTTTTATTGCCAAACTGCGAAGGTTCTTTCGACTCGATCCCTGCTTCGCGGCAAAGGATTTTCTCTGTCAATTTCGCGAAGCTATCAAAAACCACTGTACGGTCGAAGCGTTCCCGGACCAGGGCCCGCCCTGCCTGGGCGCGGGTCTTAGCCTCCAGTGGGTGCTGAATCACCTCAAGCAGCGCACTCGCCAATGCCTGGTCGTCGCCAACCGGATACGACCATCCGGTTCGGCCGTCGATGATCGTTTCCTTCAGTCCGCCGACAGCGGTGGCGACTACGGGCGTTTCACAGGCGAGGGCCTCCAGCGGAGAAAAGCCCAACCCTTCTTCGCGACTCGCTTGAACACAGACGTCGCATGCCTGGTAATCGAGAGGAAGTTGTTGGTGCGGGTGAACAGCATTGGTGGCGATCACGTGCTCGCGAACACCGAAGCGTTCGGCGTCGCTGAGAAACTGGCGATAGCCGCCGCTACGATGAAGCAGCCAAATCTGCTCGCCTTGGTCGATGAGTCGACGTACAGCGCGCAATAGGGTTTCACTGTCCTTTTCCGGAGCCACGCGGCTGCTGAAGAAAATGAGAGTGCCGTCCGTGGGGAGGTTCAAGTGCTGCTTGAGTTCGCGTTTGCCGATGGGAGGAGGAGTGAAAATGCGAGTATCGACGCCGTAGATAGGAATGTTGTGTACGCGGCGCGCGCCGTGCGACAGGACGACCTGCGCAAGATGTTCACTGAGGACCACATACTCCTGACCCACCAGCGCATTGATCTTCGCCAATGCTCCGAGTAACTGCGCTTCATGTTTCTGGTACGTACGCCCTTGTGGATGCGCGAGCCGGCAGCGATAGTAGGCTTCTACCGGGCTGCACACGAGCATCAATGTCGGTTTCCCCGCGAACATCTGCGCGATATTCGCAGCCAGTGCGGCGAGGCCGTAACCCTGGACAAGGATCACATCAGAGTCGTTGCGACGACGCACAAGTTGTTTGAAGACGTGCCATGCGAATTGCGCCCGTCCTGCTGGGCCAACCTCCAGAGCGACGTCAATGGACGGTGGCTGGCTGATCTCAACTCCGCCTTCGATGCGACGAGCAATTAACTGCAGATCAAAATGTTCGGCAAGTCCTTCAACCAGACGAACGTCGGTCCCGCTTTCGACGACGAAGAGGAGTCGCCTTTTCATGCCGAGCACCGCGAAAAGATTGAGAGTAGCTGATCCACATGGGTTCGCAGGTCATATTTGAGAGCTTGTTCTCGAGCGCCGGTGCAGAGTTGCTGGTAATGGTCCGGGTCAGCCAGCGCGCGTACGATCGCTTCCGTTAAGCTCTGCGGAGTGGAGGGTGTTGAAGCGAGATGCCCATTAACCCCGTCTTGCAGCCACTCGGGGATGCCTCCTACAGCGAACGCTACCGTAGGTATGCCGTGCAGACCTGCTTCGAGGCCCGCAAGCCCGAAAGGTTCCGGCCAAATACTCGGCATCACGATCAGGTGGGATCGTAAGAGCTCTTCTTTGATCGCGTCGGATGGAAGCCATCCAGTGAATTTGAACGAAACCGGGTGGGTGGTGAGCGCGCGTGCCTGGTTTTTCCACGCGGAGAGATCGGGACCATCGCCAATGAATGTCACTTGGATCTTTCTTCCCAATCGCCTTTGAATTTCGGAAGCAGCATCAATGAGCAGGTGTCCGCCTTTTAACGCCTGCATTCGCGCTGAGAATATGAGTTGCAGCGGCTCTTGCTGAGAATCGCGCACTAGGGGGGGCACCCCGGAATTGGCGAACGGATAAGCTACTTCGCTGGCGAGGTCGTAACGCGCAAGCTCTCGACGCATGTGCTCAGAATTCGCGACTAAGGCTCGATATTCGCGCATCAATTGAAGCCGTCGCGATTGCAATCGATAGCGCTGCAACATCGTGATCGGATTGCGTCCACCGCAATGGTCGGGAAAGTAGTGCAACAGGCATGCCGGGCCGAACGTGCGCTCGCACGGCTTGGGAGCGCCGTTATAAATCATCTTGTTGCCGCTAATGCAGCTGCCGTAATAGCTGTGGACATACAACACAGCGTTGCCAAGCGCAACAACGTCGCCTTCGAGTTCAGGATCCTGAAGCCCTTGCACGAAGCAGACGTCGGGCTCCCAGCGTCTTAATTGCTGCAAGGCTTGATTACGGCCGAGTTCCGCGCTTTGCCAAACCGGAGCACTTGGTGGAAGAGAAATCAGCTCTCGACCAGGAGTCTCTGCTTCGTACAGGAGTGCGACCTGGTTTTCCGCGGCCAGTGCGGGAATGATGGTGTCGAGGTAGGTTTCGACTCCACCGATCTTACGCCGGGAATGACTGATCACCGCAATGCGCATCTGGGATTATCAGCGCCATTCTAACGTGAGTTGTTGGCCTGGGCAGTTACTTCGAATGCGCAGCGATTGATTCAGGTGAGGACCTTAATTTGCCGATGATGTGCGGCCAATCGAAGCGGGAGCGGTAAAGCGCAAGCCCTCTTTGCGCCAACCGATGACGTTCGGAAGAATCGCGAAGTACCCGCAGGCAGTCCTCCGCAAGACGATGCGGTTCTGACACGGGACTGAGCGCAGCGGCATCAGCGGCCGCCCACAAATCTTCGGTGAGGTGTCCAGTATTGGAGACGACGGCGACGCCGTGCGCAAGAACATTCATCAGGCTTGTGCGGCGTGTGCTGAGACCGTCGGGATACGGCTGCAGCATCACGTCGCAGGCCGCGATGTGATGCGAGAGTTCCAGGTCGGGCAGAATCCCACTGGCGTGAATGCGATCGCGAAAACGCGGCACTGCCGTCACGAGACTCACAGCAAAATGCTTACTGTTCTTGCCAAGCAGCAGCAGGTGCAACTCGGGAATTTCATTCAGCACGATAAGCAGCGCTGGCCGAAGGAACTTGATGATCTCCGCGGAGTAAGTGCCCAGGTGTCCGAGGATCGGCACACCCCCAGATAGCCGATGGCGTATATCCGCTGTGTTC
>DASTGW010000314.1:0-3499 GCA_035718705.1 Terriglobales bacterium
TGCTTCACGTGGCTGCCGTCCTTCATGAAGCCGAGCACGCAAAGGCATGGGGTGTGGAATTCTCGAAGCCGACCATCGACATCAATCGCTTACGCGAATTTAAGAATTCCGTGGTCACAAAACTCACCGGCGGACTCGGCCAACTTTCCAAGCAACGCAAGATCACTTACATCCGCGGACGCGCCACGCTGGTGAACTCGAACACCGTCAGTGTTCACGGTGAAAAGGGCGACCAGAAGCTCTCCTTCGACAACATTATTCTCGCCACCGGATCTCGTCCGGCCATGATCCCCGGCCTTCCGCCGAGCCAGCGCATCATGGACTCCAGTGGCGCGCTCGAACTGCGCGATGTCCCGAAATCGCTGCTCGTCATCGGCGGGGGATACATCGGCCTTGAACTCGGCACCGTGTACGCGGCGCTCGGATCGAAGGTCACCGTCGTTGAAATGCTGCCGCAGATCCTCACCGGAGCTGACCGTGATCTCGTCAACCCGCTCGCTAAGCGCCTGGAGAAGATGTTCTCCGCCATCCTGCTCAACACGAAAGTCGTCGAGATCAAGGAAGCAGGTGACGGCATCAAGGTCCGTCTCGAAGGACCGAATCTTGCTTCACCGGAACAGACCTTCGACAAGGTCCTAATCTCCGTCGGCCGCAAGCCGAACAGCGACATCCCAGGACTCGAAAATACGCGCGTGACGAAGACCTCAAAAGGCTTTATCGAGGTCGATCTGCAGCGCCGCACGAAGGACCCAGTGATCTACGCGATCGGCGACATCGCCGGTGAGCCGATGCTCGCGCACAAAGCTTCACGCGAAGGTCGCGTCGCAGTGGAAGCCATCCTGGGCAAGAAGACTACGTTTGAACCGCTGGCGATTCCCGCCGTCGTCTTCACCGATCCAGAGATTGCCTGGTGCGGACTTACCGAAACCGAGGCACAGGCGAAAAACATTCCGGTCAAGGTCGCGAAGTTCCCGTGGGCAGCATCCGGACGCGCCGTCACCCTCGACCGCACGGAAGGTCTCACGAAACTCATCGTTGATCCTGAAACCGAGCGCGTTCTCGGCGTCGGCATTTGTGGTCCCAACGCCGGCGAGATGATTTCGGAAGGTGTGCTCGGAGTTGAAATGCAGGCGGTGGCGGAAGATATCGCGCTTTCCATCCATCCGCATCCGACATTGTCGGAGACAGTCATGGAAGCCGCCGAATCACTTCATGGCGTGTCGACACACATCTATCGGCCCGTGAAAAAGTAGTGGTGGCCTCTGCGCGTTAATGTGAGTGCGGCAGGTGTAGATATCCGTACCAGCGATGTGGAACATGCGATTTCCGCCCACGCAGCAGGCGCTTCGAATCGATTGAGTACGACAGTACGACCAGCAGAAGGAACACAAACTGCACGATAAGGAAAAGGATCAGCGCTCGCGGCGCATCTTGGTAAACCGGTTGCGTCACTTCCGGAGGCCCAGGTTGGGTGGGAAGTTGATCTTGCGATTGCACTGGCACCACGACCAGCAGCAGCAGGAAGATGATAATCCCGGTGTAGATGAGATATTCGCCGAGACGGTACGCAAATGGCATTCGGTAAGTCATAGAGCACCCCCACGGAGCTCTACACCAGGCCCATGTCCCGAATCTATTTTCCGTCCGTTTGCAACCGGGCGGTCATATCTTTTCGCTGACTTCCCGAATTGAAACCTTACATTATGGTCAGCATCTAGATGAGTGAGGTCACGAATGTCTGAAAAAGCTACTTTTGGCGCCGGCTGTTTCTGGGGCGTGGAAGCCCGTTTTGGTGAAGTTCCTGGCGTAACCGAGACCGCCGTCGGCTATTCCGGCGGGCACACCGTCAATCCCACCTACAAAGACGTCTGCACCGACGAGACTGGACATGCCGAGGTCGTTGAACTCACCTTTGATCCGGCGAAAGTTTCCTACGAAGAACTTGTACGGCTGTTCTTCCAACTGCACGACCCGACCCAATTGAATCGCCAGGGTCCCGATTACGGCACCCAATATCGTTCCGCCATTTTCTTTCACTCGCCGGAACAGAAATCGACAGCTGAACGCGTCTTGCAGGAAGCGCAAAAACAAATCCGCGGCAAAATCGTCACCCAGATCGAACCGGCGCAAACCTTCTACCGTGCCGAGGAATACCATCAGAAGTACCTCGAAAAGCGCGGACTGAAGCAGTGCCACATATAAGTCGATCGGTCTGTCAGTCGATCAGTCATGAAGTGATAAGTTCTGCATAATCCACATCACTGCCGGTCATCCATTCCCACGATGACTGACAAACTGACCGACTGACGGACTCTTCGCTATACTCTCCGTTTGCCCTTGTGGGCGCGGAGGTTCCCTGAGGATGGCTCCCAATCGCTTTCGTGTCTTCGCCACCTGCTCCATCGGCGACCCAGCGGAAAACAAGTTGCGTGAGCGAGGATACGATCTGGAGGTCTATCCCGACCCGAAAGCTCCACCTAAGAGCCTCATCCTCGAAAAAGTTCGGTCCGGCATCGACGGCCTCATCACCACCCTCCGCGATCAGATCGACGCCGAAGTGTTTGAAGCCGGCAAGCACACCTTGAAGGTCGTGTCGCAGATCGCGGTCGGCTTTGACAACATCAGTCGCACTGACGCCAACCGTTACAAGATCCCTTTCACGCACACGCCCGACGTCCTTACCGAAGCGACTGCCGAATTCGCGTTCTTCATCATGGGCGCTCTGGCGCGCCGGCTCTGGTCAAGCGAGCGACTCGTTCGTGACAACCAATGGGGATACTGGCACCCTTACCTGCCATTTCTCGGCGACGAAGTCACCGGGAAGACCATCGCCGTCATCGGTACCGGTCGCATCGGTCTCGCCATGATCAAGAAGTGCAGCGGCTTCGACATGAACATCTGCTGCTACGACCCGGCGTATCAGAACCATGAATACATCCAGTCCATCCAGCAGGTGATGAATCTCCGCCACCAGCAAGGGATTCAGCGTCAGACGACCTGGATCAAGTACATGCCGTTCGAAGACGCCATTAAGCAGGCCGACTTCGTCAGTGTGCACGTGCCTTTACTGCGCGAAGGCGAGAGTGACACGCCCACGTACCACCTTTTCAGCGACCGCGTCTTTGCCATGATGAAGCCGACCGCCTTCCTCGTGAACACCTCTCGTGGCCCGGTCGTTGACGAAGCTGCCTTAGCGCGCGCGTTACACGCGAACAAGATCGCCGGAGCCGCCCTCGACGTATTCGAGCGCGAGCCTCTGCCAACCGATTCCCCTCTTCGCGACGCTGCTATTGAAGATCGCTGCCGTCTCTTCTCACATTTCGCCAGCGCCGGCAAAATCACACGCCTGTCGCCAGACCCTGACCTTGGCATGGCAGGCCGCTGCGTTCAGGGATTAATGGACGTGCTGGAACGGAACTACAACGGCGACATCAGCAAGATGCCATTCGTCGTGAACAAAGAAGCGTTTAAGAAATGAAAGATAGACCGTAGCAGGTCA
>DASTGW010000315.1:0-3726 GCA_035718705.1 Terriglobales bacterium
GACAAGGAAATCGAGCTCTGCTTCGGCGCGCCGTTCTACACGCTAGGGCCGCTCGTCATTGACATCGCCCCCGGCTACGACCACATCACTTCGGCGATCGGCGCAGCCATGATCGGCTGGTACGGCGCCTCGATGCTCTGCTACGTCACGCCGAAAGAGCACCTCGGCCTGCCCAACGAGAAGGACGTGAAGGACGGCATCATCGCGTACAAGATCGCGGCGCACGCCGCGGATGTGGCGCGTCATCGGCCGGGCGCGCAAGACCGCGACAACGCGCTCAGCTATGCGCGCTACACATTCGACTGGGAGAAGCAGTTCGCGCTCTCGCTCGATCCGGAAACCGCGCGCTCCATGCATGATGAGACGCTTCCCGGCGGCGATTACTACAAAGCTGCCTTCTGCTCCATGTGCGGACCGAAGTTCTGCTCCATGAACTACTCGTCGAAGATCGACGAGTTCAACAAGAAGGTTCACGGCGTCGAGAAGACCGACTACTCGGAACTGGTGAACAACCTCGTTTCGCTCAAGTAGTTATGGGCGCCAGTCAGAAAGAAAAAGCGCAACGGTTCCGGGCTCTCCACGAGGGCCCGAACTGTTTTGTAATCCCGAATCCATGGGACATCGGTTCTGCACGTCTGCTGGTTGGACTCGGCTTTCAGGCGCTCGCGACTTCGAGTGCTGCTTCCGCAGTTGTCATCGGAAAGAAGGATGGTGAACTGACGCGCGACGAAGCGCTGGCCCACGCACGATCGATCGTCGAAGCCGTTGATGTGCCAGTATCCGCCGATTTGGAGAAAGGCTTCGGCGATTCGCCTGAAGCTGTGGCGGAAACCGTTCGTCGTGCTGCCGAAGTTGGACTCGCCGGCTGCACGATTGAAGACTCGACCGGAAATTCTGCGAAGCCTGTTTACGACCTTGCGCTGGCAACTGAACGGATCGCTGCGGGCGTGGAAGTTGTGCGCTCACTTCCCTTTCCGTTCATGCTTACTGCCCGAGCCCACAACCTGCTGCACGGATCGACTGACCTCGATGAGACCATCCGGCGCTTGCAGGCCTATGAGAAGGCAGGGGCAAACGTGCTCATGGCTCCTGGACTGCCCGATATCGAGTCGGTGCGAAGAGTCTGTTCCTCGATCTCCAGACCGTTCAACTTCATGGTGGGAATACCCGGAAAGTCGTTTTCCGTCGCCGAACTCGCCGCAGCGGGTGTGAAGCGCGTCAGCCTGGCGACCTCGCTCTATCGAGCAGCCATGACAGGGTTGCTGGAGGCGGTGAACGAGGTGAAGGACAAGGGCACTTTCACGTTCCTGGATCGCGTGAAGAGCACGGCAGACTTCGTGAAGCTTATGAATGTCTGATCACCGCTTCCACGTCTTCTGCACCGTATAGATTGGCGTCGCCGTAACAGTCGCTTTCTCCACGCTCAGCAGATTCCTCTTCACCAGCCGCCGCACTCCGACCTGCACAGCGCTCTTCGACAATCCTGTCACTTCCGCTAGCTCCTGATAGCTGATTTCAACTGTTCCCTTCTTCCCGCTCGCGTACGAGAGATACAGATAAACAAGGAACGCCGAAGGCGCGCGGTCATGGCCGACCAGGTCGCGCATCAGCACATCGCAGACATAGTCATCGATCTGCATAGCTATCGAATTACACGACTATAGTGACCAACAAGATAGCAGTAAACACCAGATTGCATCGTCTGCCGATCTTCCCTATCTTCGTGCGCGAGGTGATTCATGATTCGAGGACTTAAATTCGCCGGAATTCCCGTAAAAGATCAGGACCGTTCGCTCAAGTTCTACACTGAGAAACTCGGCTTCCGGGTGATGACCGACCAACCCTTCGGCAAGCAGCGCTGGATCGAACTCGGCATTCCCGGCGCGGACACGGGCGTCGTGCTATTTACGCCGGAAGGTCACGAAAGTCGTATTGGAACCTTTCAAAGCCTGAGCTTCTGGACCGACGATGTCGAGAAAACCTACGAGCAGCTTAAGGCCAAAGGCGTCGAGTTCCTGAAGCCGCCGAAGAAGGAGGATTGGGGCACGTCTGCGATCTTCCAAGATTCCGACGGAAACCAGTTTGTAATCAGCTCGCGATAAGGAATATCGCGAGCTGCACCTCGATTTAGCCCTGCCTTTTTCTGTCCTTCCTGCCTGCTGTATCATCAATAAATCCTGCTGCCAGTTGCGTAACCAGCGACTCTCATTTACAAAGTCAGATCGTCTTCGAAGGGGTGATTCGTATGTCCAGCTCAGAAACGCGCATTGGTGCTCCTGCAACCATGGTTGAGTCCAACACGGGAGTCTCCGCCAAGCGCGGGCCGACCGCCGAGGACAAGCCGGACGAGAAGCTCGAACTGCTGAGCATCAACACCATCCGCACGCTCTCGATGGACGCCGTGCAGAAAGCCAACAGCGGACATCCGGGAACGCCGATGGCGCTGGCGCCACTGGCTTACGTGGTTTGGAACCGTTATTTGCGCCACAACCCGAAGAACCCACATTGGCCGAACCGCGATCGCTTCATCCTCTCGAACGGACATGCGTCGATGCTGCTTTATTCCATGCTGCATCTGACTGGCTACGATCTTCCGCTCGAAGAGCTGAAACGCTTCCGCCAGTGGGATTCGAAAACTCCAGGACATCCTGAATACGGGCTTACGCCTGGCGTTGAGACCACGACTGGTCCGCTTGGCCAAGGATGCGGCAATTCCGTCGGCATGGCCATCGCGCAGCGCTGGCTGGCCGCGCGCTATGGCAAAGATCTTATTGACTACCGCATTTACACCTTCTGCGGCGATGGCGACTTGATGGAAGGAATTTCGGGTGAAGCGGCTTCGATTGCCGGTCACCTGAAGCTCTCGAACCTGATCTGGTTCTATGACAACAATCGGATCACCATCGAAGGCAATACAGCCTTGGCGTTCTCCGAAGACGTCGGCACGCGTTTCCTTGGCTATCACTGGAACGTCATGCGCGTGAGCGATGCCAACGATCTCGAGCTGATCGACCAGGCAATCCGTATAGCGCAGAAGGAAACTGAGCGTCCGACGCTGATCATTGTCGACAGCCATATCGCATGGGGCGCACCGAACAAGCACGACACCGCTGGTGCGCACGGCGAACCGTTGGGCGAAGACGAAATCCGCCTCACCAAGAAGGCTTATGGCTGGCCCGAAGACGCGCAGTTCCTGGTTCCCGACGAAGTGAAGAAGTTCATGGGCAAAGCTGTCGAGCGCGGGGAAAAGTGGGAAGCTGAGTGGAACCAGAAACTTGCGGATTACCGCAAGTCGAATGCGCAGCTCGCCGAAGAGTTCGACCTGATGCAGAAAGGCGAACTGCCCAAAGGTTGGGACAAGGACATTCCAACATTCCCAGCTGATCCGAAGGGCAAAGCGACTCGCGAAACCAGCAACACGGTCGAGAACGCGGTGGCTAAGAACATTCCGTGGCTGATCGGCGGCGCCGCTGATTTAGCGCCTTCCACGAAGACGCTGATCAAGGACGGCGGCGACTTCGAAGCCGGCCATTACAGCGGGCGCAACCTGCATTTTGGGATCCGTGAGCACGCGATGGGAGCGATCGTGAATGGCATGACGCTCTCGAAGCTGCGTCCTTATGGCGCGACCTTCCTCATGTTCTACGACTACATGAAGAACACGCTTCGCCTCGCGGCACTGATGGAGCAACCATCGCTGTTCATCTACACGCACGACTCGATTGG
>DASTGW010000316.1:0-2789 GCA_035718705.1 Terriglobales bacterium
CCCATGCGCTTCACAATCAGGTAAAGAAGGAAACGGAGCTTAACTGCTCGGTGGGAATTGGAACTTCCCGTCTAATTGCGAAAGTCGCGTCCGATCAGGCTAAACCGAACGGCGTGCTCTGGATTCCTGCAGGCGAGGAAACGAATTTTCTTGCGCCCCTGGAGGTGCGTAAGATTCCGGGTGTCGGGAAGGTGATGGAGAAGAACCTGCACGACATCGGAATTCGTAAGGTCGGAGACCTGGCGAAGCTGGAGGAAGACTTCCTTGAAGAGCGCTTCGGTAAGTGGGGGCTGGCCCTGGCCGGAAAGTCACACGGAACCGATGCGGGCGGATGGTTCGATGGCGAGATCGGGGAAGGTGGCGACCCGAAGTCGATCAGTCACGAGCACACGTTTAACGAAGATACCGCTGACCAGCAGGTGCTGGAGTCGACGTTGGCGCGGCTTTCCGAGATGGTGGGACGCAGGCTGCGCGAGCACCAGCTTCATGCCCATACCATTCAATTGAAGCTTCGGACCAGTGACTTCACGACCATCACGCGAGCTCAATCGCTAAACACGGATACGCAGATCGATACTGACATCTTCACTACCGTGCGTGAACTGTTCCGTCGTAACTGGAAGCGAGGTTCGACGATTCGGTTGCTGGGGGTTCATGTCGGTTCGCTTTCACGCCAGGAAGGACAACTTTCGCTGATCGATGACGGTAAGAATCAGCGCTGGAAGAGCGCCTTGAGTGCCGCTGATAAGCTTCGCGACAAATTCGGCGAAGGGGCAGTTTCGCTTGGTACCGGCTTAAAGACGAAGATCCACGAGAGGACCCACGATGCCATGCCCGACCGCAAAAAACCCTAGCTGATCTCGGCGGCTGCTGCCACGCTCTCCTCAATGATCGCGTGTACGTCTGCGTCTGTAGTGCGATGGTTCACGAAGCACACTCGAAGAGCAAACTGTCCATGAATGGTGGCGTTCGACAGGAACACCCGTCCCCGCTGCACGATGCGTTTCATCAGCTTCTGGTTGAAGTCGTCCGACCCGTTCCTCCAGCGGAAGCATACCGCGCTTAACTCCGGCTCGGCCAGCAATTCCAGTCGAGGCTCTTTCCTAATCAGTTCCGCCACCAGTTGCGCGTGGCGAAGATCTTCTGCGATCGCCTGCCGAAACGCAGACATGCCGTGATAGCGCAGTGACAGCCAAAGCTTCAGTGCCCGGAAACGGCGCGAGAGTTCGATGGACTCTTCAAAGAAGGCATAACCTTCCAGCGGGTCTGTGTTCAACACCTTGGTGTAATCGCCCGAATAGGCGAACGTCTTCCGTGCAATGCCCGCATCCCGATATAAAAGCAGTCCACAATCCAGTGGCTGATAAAGCCATTTATGCGGATCGAGAGAAAGCGAATCCGCAAGGTTGATGCCCTTGAACTTCTCCGGCGCGGCCAGCGCCGCGAGTGCTCCGTAGGCGCCGTCGATGTGGAACCAGAGGTCGTTTTCGCGAGCGATTTCCGCAATGCCTTGCAGGTCATCGATGGCTCCGGTATTCACCGTGCCACCGTTCGCGACCACAGCAATCGCTTTCTTCCCTGCTTTGCGATCTTCGGTTACTGCCTTTCGCAGGGCATCGACATCCATGCGGAAGTTCGCGTCGACGGGAATGTAGCGCACGTTGTTGCGGCCGAGTCCGATCATGGCGACTGCCTTTGGCATCGACATATGTACTTCCGTCGAGGCATAAACGATCGCAGGCTTCGCGCCATCCTCGTTGCAAGCCAGCTTGGCTTCGCGCGCCATGGTAAGCCCCATCAGGTTTGCCGAGGAGCCTCCGCCGGTGAGCACTCCGGTGAACTCCGAACAGCCCATCGCCTCAGCCAGCCAACGAACAACCGTTCTTTCAATCGTCACCGAGGCCGGTCCGGATCGCCACGCTGTCACGTTTTGGTTCAACACTGAGGCCAGCATGTCGGCGATCGCGCCGATCGGATCGCCCGATCCCAAAACATATCCGTAAAACCGCGGACTCGGCGGACGCGAATGCTTCAAAACATCGGGCAGCGCGTCAAATGAACTCTCACCGATTCCTGTCTCCGGCACATCGCCGCCAAAGAGTTCAGCCGTTTCCGTTCCACTGGTCTTGGGAAACGTCGGCAATGAATCCAGATCACGCAGGAAGGCCGTTGCCAGAGCGGTTACCCGGTTAGCGAGCAGTTGGAACTGTTCCGGAGAAATAGAAAGGGGGGAGCTGTTCTTTGAAGTCTCTTGCACTTTCGTCCCTAACGAATGAGATTGCGTCACACCACGGTAGCTCATCGTGTCAGATACGTGCAAAATTACCTGCTTCACACAGAGGAGGCATCGTGATCCGCTCTCCCAAAACCGTACTGACGCTCTGTCTGGCACTTGTTTCTGTTTGTTCTTTCGCGCAAATGCCGGACAAATTCACAAATCTGCAGTTCTTCCCAAAAGATATCGCCAAAGATGACCTGATGCAGACCATGCGGGGATTTTCCTTCGCGCTCGGCGTGCGCTGTGAGCATTGCCATGAAGGAGGCGGCGACGCGAAGATGAACTTCGCCAGCGATGCGAAAGAGGAGAAGCGAACGGCCCGGGTAATGCTCAAAATGGTCGCCGACATCAACCACGACTACCTCAGCAAGATCGGGAAGCCATCTCCGCTGCAGGTGCAGTGCGTGACCTGCCATCACGGTTTGGCCCGTCCGCAAACCATCGACAGCATCCTGGCTGCCGACCTTGAGAAGAAGGACGTTGCTTCTGCGATCGCCGGCTATAAAGATCT
>DASTGW010000317.1:0-4648 GCA_035718705.1 Terriglobales bacterium
CTTACGGGGGCCCACGTCAATGTGGCTTGTAGCCAATGTCACGTGAATGGCAAGTTTGCCGGGACGCCGAAAGATTGCGCTTCGTGTCACACAACCGACTTCAATAAGACAACCAACCCGAATCACGTGGCAGCGGCTTTCCCAACTGATTGTTCAATCTGTCACACGACCGCGAGTTGGGCAGGTGCGGTGTTCGATCACTCGAAAACCCTGTTCCCGTTAACCGGCGCTCACGTGAATGCTACTTGTGCGAACTGTCACTCGAGCGGGAAGTACGCAGGACTCAGCACTCTTTGCAATTCGTGCCATTTGACGAATTTCAATAACACAACGAACCCGAATCACGTCACTGCCGGATTCCCACAGACCTGCGAAGTCTGCCACAACACAAGCGCATGGGTACCTTCGACCTTCGATCATGCGAAGACCGTTTTCCCGCTGACCGGCGCGCACACAAAGGTCGCTTGCGCGAACTGTCACGTGGGAGGCCGTTACGCCGGAACACCGACCGATTGTTACTCGTGCCACAAGACCGACTACACCAGTGTCTCGAATCCGAACCATCTTGCGGCTGCGTTCCCAACGACGTGCGCAACGTGCCATACGACGACCACGTGGGCAGGGGCCACCTTTACCCACGACAAGTTCCCCATCTATTCCGGCACTCATGCGGGAAAATGGACGACCTGCGCCGATTGCCACACTAACTCGAGCGACTACGCCGTGTTCTCGTGCATTACATGCCACGCTCACGACAAGACAACTACCGACCAGCATCACCAGGGTGTGCGGAATTACGTGTACAACAGCGTGAGTTGCTACGCGTGCCACCCCACAGGAAGAGCAGGCTAGTATGCGCAAGCTGGCAACGACAGTCCTTTGCGGCACGGTGCTCATCGGCACGATCCAAGGCCAGGACAAAAAGCAGCAACCCGATCAATCGCTGGCGGAAATCGCGTTATCGATACGTCCGCAGAATCAGGAAGTCACGAAATTCCAGGTTAAGTTCGTGGCGCAAGACACTGTTTACCTCAGTGGCGGCCGAGCTTTAGGACTGAAAGAAGGAATGAAGTTGACGGTCAAACACGTCGACGATCATCAGAGTGCCGCCAACGCCAGCGTCGTCGCGGAACTGGAAGTCGTCTCCGTGGCAGACAATTCGGCGGTGTGCAATATCATCAACGCCAGCTCTGACCTGCAAAAAGGTGACACTGCTTACCTCTCGCAAGCAGATACAGAAGCGATCGTCCAAAAGCGTTCCGTCAGTGGAACCCGATCCTATCCGCAGGTAGTGACATTCACCGAGGGCGATCCTCTCGAAGAAGAGGTCCGGGACGCCGTTCCCCGACCGCAGTTGCCTGAAGTGAACCGCGTTCAAGGGCGCATCGGCATGGATTACAGCTCCATCGCCAGCCACGGCAGCGCTTCGTCTACAAATTCGCAAGTCGGAGTCGTTTTCCGCGCCAACATCTCGCGCGTGTTGGGGACTTACTGGAACCTGAGCGGCTATTGGCGAGGTCGCTTGTCCCAGACCGCGCCCGACGGACAGCAATCCATTCAAGACCTGATCAACCGTACGTATCACCTGTCGATGACGTATGACAATCCGAATTCCAGGATGGTAGCCGGAATCGGACGACTGTTTCTGCCTTGGGCGAACAGTCTCGACACCCTCGACGGCGGCTATTTCGGAATAAGGCTCTCGAAGACCGCGACCACAGGCGTCTTCGCTGGATCGACCCCGGACCCAACCTCCTGGAGTTACAACCCGGATCGCCGCATTGCCGGTGCATTTGTGAACTTCACCGGCGGCAAATATGACGCAGTCCATTACAGCAGCACGAGCGGCTTTGCGTTGAACAGTCTTCAGTGGAAGCTCGACCGTCCTTTTGTGTTCTTTGAGAACAGCGTGTCTTACCAGCAATACCTTTCCGTCTATAGCGCTTTGCAAGCGGACGATCCGCGAACTGCTGACGCCACGGGAAGATTAGGACCGGGCCTCAGCCGCAGTTTTGTGACCGTCCGAATCTCGCCCTGGCAACGAGTCTCTTTCGACATCAACCATAACTATTTCCGCGATGTGCCCACATTCGATCCGAGGCTGATCGAAACCGGTTTGCTGGATAAATATCTGTTCCAGGGTCTGAGCGCGGGAGTGCGCGTTCAAACCTGGCGCCATCTCACGTTCTACACCACGTTGGGACGCAGCAAATCGAACAGTGATATGAAGCCATCGTGGAACCAGATGTACGGCGTAAGCAGCGGTCCAATCTGGCGCACCGGCTTCCGCGCGGATCTTCGCTATTCGAAGTACGACAGCTCTTTTGGCAGCGGGAATTATCGCTCCCTCATGCTTTCCAGAAACCTTGGCGAGAAGATGCATTTCGAAGCGCAAATAGGACAACAGTATCTCGCCTCGACCTTCACCTCACAGAATCGCTCCCGGTTCGTCAACGTACAGTTCGACACGAATCTAGGAACACGCTTCTTCTTGCAAGGCGGATTCACAACGGAGCGCGGCGGCCCCATGGACTACGACCAGTGGACCACCACCATCGGCTATCGCTTCGATAACCGCGGCGTCGGAGGACATTAGACATGCTTCGTCTACGAGCCGCGCTATCTATCGGATTTCTAAGCTTGGCAACCGCGCAGGCACAAACGCCTCCGGATGTCATCGCATTGGCCAGGCAGAACGTCGCCACCTTCATCGATCTCTTCTCGGAAGTGAAGTGCACGGAACTCGTGTCGCAGGAAAAACTCACGGCCAAGGGCAAGGTCGAATATCGCGAGCAATCACGATACGACTACCTGGTGATCGCGGACAGTTCTGACAACGACCTCTCTTTGCAGGAATCGCGACTCGAAGAACAGGGAGCGCAACACAAAAAGAACGTCTCACTTCTGGTCACTAACGGATTCGCGACCTTGCTGCTCGTCTTCCATCCTTATTACCAGGAGAGTTTTGAGTTTTCTGCTCCTGAAGAAGAATTGGTCAACGGGCAGCGGCTGATGAAAGTTAAGTTCCGCCACGTTCCCGGGAAACGAACTCCATCGGTGCTTGTGCTTCGCGGACGCGAATATCCCTTGGCGATGATGGGAACCGCCTGGATTGAACCGACAACTGGAAGGGTCGTTCGCATGAATTCCGACCTCCAAGACAACATGACAGACATTGGACTTCGGACATTGCACAGCGACGTAACCTATGCGCCGGTGCACTTCCGCGACATGAAGACTCCGCCTTGGCTGCCGGCTTCGGCCTCGATCGAAGTCGAGACTGCCAAGCAGCACTGGCGCAATACGCATGAATTTTCGAATTACCAGCACTTCGGCGTAGACACACACGCTTCCGTGACGTCACCCCAGGACCCAGGTGGTACCAATCCATGAGCACGCAGTCAATACTCGCGACACCTGCCCAAACTCGCGTTGATCCTGAACGAGGTCACCGCATTCGCTTAGCTGTCGCTTATGTGATCGCCGTGTCCTTTATCGCTGCGGTCGCCCTGAACGGGTACAGGTACTACCTCCTAAGCCTCGCTGATCGCCCGTACTCGCCGCAGCATGCCGCTCTCAAACCGAGTGGATCAATCGGTCTGAAGTTGGGCGTGGTTGGTTTCTGCTGTTTTGTTGTCATCTTTCTGTATCCGATTCGCAAGCGCTGGCCTTGGCTGCAAAGGCAGGGACTATCTCGCCACTGGCTCGATTATCACGTGGTGCTCGGGCTTTCCGCGCCCTTCATCATCGCGTTCCATGCGTCGTTCAAGTTCCAGGGCTTTGCCGGGACAGCCTTCTGGATCATGGTGGCGGTTTCCGCGAGTGGAGTGGTTGGACGTTATCTGTACGCACAAGTTCCTCGCCGGGTGAACTCGACTGAGATTTCGCTAAAGGAATTAAAAGAACAGCAGGAAGAATTAGTCCAGCAGATCGCCAATCAGAAGCTATTTTCGAAATCTCACTTCTGGCATCTGTTTCGTCTGCCCACGGAACAACAGATCGCAAAATCACCGCTGGTGGTATGCCTTGCCCGCATGATCCTGCTGGACTTGGCGCGTCCGTTCCATGTCGCACGTCTGCGAACGAGGTACTTGTCTGCTTTCCGGATCATCACAACCGCCGGCGGATTGCTTCCGTCTGGAAATGACCAGCTAGAAAGCGTAATCGCCGTAGCGCGAGAACAAGCATCGCTGTCCAAGCGATTGCTATTCCTGTCGAGAACGCAAAAGGTTTTCCATCTGTGGCACGTCATCCACCGTCCATTCAGCTACACCTTCGTGATACTCGTTGCCATCCATATCGTTGTTGTGTTCATGATGGGATACATGTAGGAGAGTATCTTTTCTCGAAACTTCATCCCGCTTGAGAGTTAAAGGTAAAATCACGCGTGCTCCGGACGCTCGTAGCTATTCTCTTGCTGGTCGCGTCGTGCGCGGCTGTGGACTTGAATCCCGCCATCGCGAAGATCATGCGTGGGCGCTCGGGAACCGCGGTAATGGTCGATGTCCCTTCCGGTCGAGTGCTTGGTACGTATCATCTGGATGTTGCGGCTCGTCGACTGGCGCGTCCGGGATCGGCGTTCAAGCCGTTCACGCTACTGGCGCTGCTGCAGTCCGGAAAACTGAAAACGACAGATCGCTGGACATGC
>DASTGW010000318.1:0-6243 GCA_035718705.1 Terriglobales bacterium
CAAGCCGCATTCCAGCTCCGAGCGCCGTAAGGCCAATCTGCTCGTCCCTAATGCGGTACGAGTCACCGTTGCTGACACTGGTCCGGGCATTGCACCCGAGTATCATCAGGAGATCTTCGGGGACTTCTTTCAGGTACCGGATTCTGGTGTCGAAGACGATTCTGGAATGGGTTTAGGCTTGGCGATCACTCGCCGTCTGGTGCAAGCTCATGGTGGTAAGGTCTGGGTAGAAAGTGAGCCCAACTGTGGTTGCAAATTCTCGTTTCTCCTCCCTTTAAAGAGGAATACGAACAAGGATAGTTGAGAGGATGAATCGAGCTGCTTCCAAACCGCCACTAATTCTGATCGTCGACGACGAGCCTACGATGCTGCGCTACTTGCGCACATTGCTGGAAGTCGAAGGTTATCGCGTCGAAACGGCCACCAACGGAGCGGAGGCCATGCAGCGCCTGCAGCAGGCACCCACGCCCGAACTTCTCTTGCTCGACGTGCTCATGCCTGTCCTCGACGGATTGCAGACTCTCGAGCAGGTGCGCCAGCTTCATCCGCAGCTCAAGGTCGTGATGCTGTCCTGCGTCAGCGACACGCGCAAAGTGGTACAGGCGATCCGCCTCGGAGCACAGGACTATCTAACCAAGCCCTTTCAGAAAGCTGACCTCGATTCACTTATTGAGCAGTGCATTGGACCGCAGCACGAGCAGACACAGCACGTGCAAGGCGACATCGAAGATCTGGGCGATGACGTCTTCTTCGTCTCTGCCAGCCCGGCGATGAAAAAGATTTGTTCGCAGGCAAAGCTCGTCGCCAACGTCGACATCCCGGTTCTCATGCTCGGCGAAAGCGGCACCGGCAAGGAAGTCGTGTCGCGCCTGATTCACAAGTATTCGCCACGCGCACACCGCACCTTCCTGAAGGTGAACTGCGCCGCCGTTCCCGGAGACCTGCTCGAAAGCGAACTCTTCGGCTACGAGCCCGGCGCATTTACCGGCGCGACGCACTCTAAGCCAGGCAAGTTCGAACTCTGCAACAAGGGCACAATTCTTCTCGACGAAATCGGTGAAATGCCTACGATGCTCCAAGCCAAGCTGCTGCACGTCCTGCAGGACCAGCAGTTCTCGCGTCTCGGCAGCCGCACCGTGATCAAAGTGGACGTGCGCATCCTCGCCGCCACCAACATCGATATCCCATCCGCAATCGCCGAAAAGAAACTTCGAGAGGACCTTTACTACCGGCTCAACGGCTTCACCATTACTCTTCCGCCGCTGCGTGAGCGCCGCGAAGAGATCGGAATCCTGCTGCGTCATTTCATCAGCCAGATCGCGGAAAGTTATGGTCGCCCTTCCATGACGATTTCGCCGAAGCTCATGGAAGCATGCGAACGTTATCCCTGGCCTGGCAACCTGCGCGAACTGGGAAACTTCGTCAAGCGCTTCCTGATCCTGGGCGACGAAGAACTTGCCATCCAGGAATTGCAAGCCGGCACTGCCGGAGGTCCTGGCGCGCCCGGCGTTTCCGGCAGTGGTGAAGGCGGACTCAAAGGCCTCGTTCGTAATGTTAAGGACGAAGCGGAAATCGAAGCCATCACACGCGCGCTCGAACAAACCAACTGGAACCGCAAGAAGGCGGCAACGCTGCTGCAAATCAGTTACAAGGCGTTGCTCTACAAGATCCGCCAGTACGACATCCAGCGCAGCGGATCGATGGTGTAGCTCCTTTCCCATTGTTCGTTTCTGAACAATCGATCCCGTTTGCGGTCAAGATTGCTCTTTCAACAGCGCTAATCCGTCCTTAACTCCTCTCTCTTCAACACACAGTAAGTCCACGTCCGGACTGCAACGTGCACGGAATCAGTAGCGGAATCGCTACGTCCATGGACACTTTTCTCAAAGATGTGAAGTTCGCTCTGCGCATGGTTCGTCAGGCGCCCGGTTTCTCCATCGTCGCCATTGTCACGCTCGCACTTGGCATCGGCGCCAACACTGCCATGTTCAGCGTAGTTCGTACCGTCCTAATGCGGCCGCTGCCCTTTCCTGAGCCGGACCGCATCATGGCCGTGGGAAGCACGAACAATTCGAAGACAATCTCGTCAGATTCACTTCCGGACTTCCTCGACGATCGCGCCCGCAATAAGTCATTCGAACATCTGGCGATGTACTTCACCAGCGACAAGACCCTGACTGGCACGGGCGATCCACTGCACATCCAGGCAACAGTTGTATCGGCCGGATTCTTCGAGACACTTGGAGTTCGTCCCGCTCTTGGTCGCACCTTCACCCTCGAGGAAGAACAACCTGGTCAGCACGTGACCATTCTGAGCGACTCGATGTGGCACAGCCGCTTCGGCGGTGATCCGAAGATCATTGGTCGCACGGTTGGCATTGATGGCCGTTCGTATGTTGTCGTCGGCGTGATGCCTGCCGGCTTCGAGTTCCCCATCGAATCTTCGCCTCGCGATCTCTGGATCACTTACTCGCGTTACGCCGAGAAAGACATGCCCGACGACACTCCGATCACCACGCAGCGCGGTGCGCACTTTATCCAAATGGTCGGACGGCTCAAACCCGGTGTTTCGCCGCTCCAGGCGCAAGCGGAGATGAGCGGTATCGTTCAATCGCTCGCCCAGCAATATCCGGACACCAATTCTCGACGAACCGGGGCGATTGTGAACCCGCAGCTGGAAGCCCTCGTGGGCGAAACACGTCCGGCGCTGCTGATCCTTCTCGCCGCCGTTGCTTTCGTTCTGATGATAGCGTGTGCCAATATTGCCAACCTGCTTCTCGCGCGTAGCACCGGGCGCACGCGTGAAATCGCAATTCGCGCCGCCTTGGGGGCAGATCGCTTTCGCATTATTCGCCAGTTGATCACTGAATCGATCGTGCTCGCTGTCGCGGGAGCCGCTCTCGGCAGCGCGCTTGCCAGTTGGGCAGTTACGCTGCTTGTGCGTCTCTATCCAAGTAACCTGCCTCGACTGGCGCAGGTTTCAATCGATGCGCCTGTTCTATTCTTCACCATTGGAATCACTTTTTTCAGCGCAATCGCTTCGGGTCTCTTTCCGGCACTCGACATCTCCCGCACGAACATTGAACAGGCGCTTCGGCAAGGCGGACGCGCCGGCCTGGGAGTCAAACACAAGCGCATTCGCGCTTCGCTGGTGATCGCAGAGACGGCGCTTGGCATGTTGCTCCTCGTCGGTGCCGGATTGTTGATCCGCAGCTACCAGCGACTGAATCGCGTGGAACCCGGATTCAGTCCTCAGGGAATCGCAACTGCGAACTTCGATCTGCCCTCTTCGCGTTATGACAACGACAAGTCGGACCGCTTTGTGCGCGACCTGCTGCGTAACCTTCGAGCTCAACCTGGAGTGCTCGATGTTGCCGGTGTATCGCAGCTGCCGATGGGCAACAACCATGCGAGCGTCAGCTTCGATATCGAAGGCAAGAACATCCCGCAAGCGAACCGCCCAGTCGCAGACATCGTGAGTGCAACGGAACACTACTTCGAAACGATGAAGATTCCGCTGTTGCAAGGTCGGACGTTCGACGAGCGCGATCAGCGGAAATCGAATCAAGTCACGATCGTGTCTCGATCGTTCGCAGAGAAATATTTCCCCGGCGAGAATCCGGTCGGCAAGCACATTCAGCCCGGTGCGACCGATTCGCCAGGCCCAGAGCCGTGGCGTGAGATCGTGGGTGTTGTAGGTGACGTTCATGCGGCTGGATTGAGTGTTGCACCGGAGCCAACCTATTACGTTCCTTACCCACAGCTGATCTGGGGCGCACCGACGATTGTCGTGCGGTCCGCGGCCTCCGAGTCAATGGTGGTGCCGGAAATCCGCAACGTTGTTCACTCCATGGATGGCGAAATTCCGCTGTTCGACACCCGCAGCATGGATGATCTGATGGCGCTCTCTATCGGCCGCGAGCGTTTTCAAACGGTACTTCTGTGTTGCTTCGCCGGCATCGCATTGCTGCTGACTGCAGTTGGACTCTACGGTGTAATGGCATATCTCGTTGGACAGCGGACGCGAGAGATCGGCATCCGCATGGCACTGGGCGCCTCAAGACGCGACGTTCTGTCGATGGTGATGGGATCGGGCACGCGGCTAGCGATTATCGGCCTGGTGCTGGGCGCGATTGGCGGGCTGGCGCTGACTCGCTTCATGCAGTCCATGCTTTACCAGGTTCGCACGCACGACCCGTTAACGTTTGCAATCGTAGCTTTCGTGCTGGGCAGCGTCGCCCTTTTTGCGAGCTACATTCCGGCGCGGCGAGCGGCCAACGTGGATCCGATGGTTGCACTGCGTTACGACTAATGCAGTGGCGCGTTACGAACAATTCTCGATTGCCAGCGCCATTCCCATGCCTCCGCTGACACAGAGCGTGGCGAGCGCACGGCGGCCTTTTCGCTTCAATAATTCGTGAAGCGCAGTCACCGTGATGCGTGTGCCGGTGCAGCCGATGGGATGACCGAGAGCAATCGCGCCTCCGTTGATATTCAGCTTATCGCGATCGAAGTTAAGTTCGCGATCGCACGCCAGTGCCTGGGCCGCAAACGCTTCATTAAGTTCGATGACATCGAAGTCGCTGAGTTTGAGCGCTAGTTTCTTTTCGAGTTTCTGTACTGCTGGAACAGGGCCGATGCCCATAATTGCCGGATCCACGCCCGCAGAACTCACGCCAAGAATTCGCGCGAGAGGTTTCAGGCTGTTTTCCTTTACAAACTTTTCGCTCGCGAGAACCACTGCCGCAGCGCCGTCCGTAATTCCAGAGGAATTGGCAGCGGTGATGGTTCCATTTTTCGAAAATACCGGCGCGAGTTTGGCCATTTTCTCCATGGTTGCGCCCGGGAAAAAGTGTTCGTCCTCTGCAAACGTAGTGGTGCCTTTCTTCCCTTCGATCGTGACGGGAATGATCTCATCACGGAAGCGTCCACTCGATTGCGCGGCCGCGGCACGCTGCTGCGAGACGAGCGCAAATTCATCCTGCTCTTCGCGCGTGATGCTGTATTTCACTGCGAGAGTCTCCGCCGTCGCTCCCATGACCATTTTTGCCAGCGGACAATTGAAGCCATCCTGATACATGCCGTCGATGACCTCCTGATTGCCCATGCGATATCCCCAGCGCGCGTTGGTGAGCAGATAAGGGACGCGAGACATCGATTCGGTTCCGCCGGCCAGAGCGCACTCCATGTTGCCGGTCGCGATCGCCTGGAAGGCGAGCGCGATCGATTGCATACCCGAAGCGCAGGCCTTATTGACTGTGTAGGCGGAAACTTCCTGGGGGATCCCGGCGCGAACTGAAATCTGCCGTGCCGGATTTGGGCCCCCACCCGCCTGACGTGCGCTACCGAAAATCGCTTCTTCTATCTGATCCGGGCGAACGCCGGCGCGCTCCATGGCGGCCTTCGCTGCTATCACTCCCATGTCTGCAGAGGTGAACGACGCAAGCGACCCTCCGAACTTGCCAATTGGCGTACGCACCGCAGACAGAATGAAGACATCGTTCATCGAGCTACTCCCATGACCATCTTAAAGAATAGGCACCCCCCCGGGGGTACCTTGATCTTTTTAGAATCAGCAATTTAAGGGGATACTTTCGAATAAAGTCCCGCGAATCATAGACTTACAAGGAAAGTACCGGGAATCAACAACTTACAGTGAATGGAGCCACGGATGTCGGGTGATCAGGCGATTTGCATAGATGCTTCGCTCAACATGACCCGGCGTACGTTTGCTTCCCCAAAGGAACGCGGACAAGAGTGTCCGCGCCACACAAGATCCGCGCCACACTCCTTTGACTATATTTATAGGTTAGCAAAAATCGCCATGGTGAATGGCCAAATGCAAACAAACTATATCTCGTTTGTTGTCAGACGCTTCGGCGGACTTGCTTATTGTCGTGGGCTTGACAGCGTTTTTCTTGAAGCCGAGAAAGCTACAGCGCGAGATCATAGACACTGAACAAAAATAAAGGGCGGAAGCAAACGCTCCCGCCCTGAATCACATGCTGAATCAACTTCAGAATGTGAATTTGATCGAGTATTGAATTTCGCGTGGTCCAACGTCGCTCGTCGCCATACCAAAGCTCTTAGCAACGGGAGCCTCCGTGATCTTGGTCGCCTTCTGTGTTCCGTTTACAAGATTACCGGAATTGTTGTCATACATCACAGTCTGCAACGAGTAATCCGAAACCATGTTGCGGAAGTTTGTACGGTTGAAGATGTTGAAGAATTCGAACCGAAGCT
>DASTGW010000319.1:0-14496 GCA_035718705.1 Terriglobales bacterium
TCTCGCCCGCCCGTCAACGGCATCCTCGAAACGTCGCTCTACGTCAACTCCCCCACACGATCAGTCGAGTTCTACCATCGTGTCTTCGGCTTCGAGCCGATCGCTCCCGATCCGCGGGAGATCAACGACGGCACTCGGCTCTGCGCCTTGCGCGCCGGAGACCGCAGTGTTCTTCTGCTATTCAAAAAAGGCGGCACGCCCGACACGGACGCCACCGGCGCAATCCACGTCGCCTTCAGCATCGCGCGGTCCGATCTCAATGCATGGGAGTCATGGCTGGCGGAGCAAGGCATCGCCATCGAAGAGCGAAAGACCTGGGACTACGGCGGCCAAGCCCTCTACTTCCGCGATCCTGACGGCCACCTGCTAGAAGTCGTTACGCCGGGCGTGTGGAGCATTTACTAAGGCCGCCCATGCATTGTTAAGTAGACCTGTTCTGCGGTCATTTGTTTTGGTCCAGTCACGTACGAAATTACATAAGGGATCGGCACGTCGTCGTCTTCCGGATGCCGGCTGTAAAAGCTCGTGATCTCTCGTTCGAATCTCGCGACGTCGTCTTGACTGAATAGGGCATGAAACCAAGTTTCGCGTTTAAACACGGTTGTGAAGCATGGTGCTGGGTCTTCCACTCCGCTTGCAAAGCACCCTTCACGAGTTCCATCATCCCGGCCCGCGAGGTAGCCCAGCACAAACTTCTCCCGCTCTGCTTTGCTCCATGAGAGCCACACTTTCCTCTCACTGATTGTTCTCGTTTCAGTAAAGCGTGTGGTTCCGTCCGGTCGCTCTGGAGCGAAGTCGTTGTTGTGTCTGCATCCGGTACATGCCAACGCCAAACACAGACACACCGATTGCCATATCTGCATATGAATCGTAAGACACCGGTTGCGTCGAGATTGTTCCGACTTTAGAACCACCAGCCACGACCCACGAATCCCCTCTGTCCCCGTCCACTGTCCACCCGCCACTGCTTTTTGCTATCCTCGCGCCCATGTCCACTCGCCGTCTTCTATCTATGTTCCTCCTCACCGCTCTCATCGCAACTCCCGTCCTCTCCGCCAAAGACAAGGACACCAAGAAGAACGATCACTACCTCGCCTCCGGACCGATCAAACTCGATAAAGACGGCGAGAAGTGGGCCGAAAAGACGCTCAAGAAGATGTCGCTCGAAGAGAAGGTCGGCCAGATGTTCATGGTCTGGGCGCGCGTCACTTTCACCAACTTCGACAGCCAGCAATACAAAGACCTGCGCGACACCATGAGCAAGTACCACGTCGGCGGATTCGGCGTGACCGTCCCCGTCGAAACCGGCCTGCTCATCCGCAACGAGCCTTACGAAGCCGCCATGCTGCTCAACCAGCTGCAGCGCGACAGCGATCTCCCTCTTCTCATGGCCGCCGACTTCGAGCGCGGACTCAGCATGCGTCTCTACGGCGGCACGGTCTTCCCGCATGCGATGGCCTTCGGCGCCGCTGGCAAGCCTGAATATGCCGAGGCTTTCGGCCGCATCACCGGGGAAGAGTCGCGCGCGATCGGCATTCACTGGAACTGGTTTCCCGACGTCGATGTGAACTCCAACCCCGCGAACCCCATCATCAATACGCGCGCGTTCAGCGGAAACCCGCAGCAGGTCGGCCAACTGGCGTCGGCTTATATCAAGGGCGCGCACGAATCCGGCATGCTGACGACGGCCAAACATTTTCCCGGACACGGTGACACGGCCACCGACTCGCATCTCGGCATGGCCTCCGTCAGCGGCGACATCAATCGCCTGAACTCCGTCGAGTTTCCGCCGTTCCAGGCCGCGATTAACGCTGGAGTTGATTCCGTGATGGTCGCGCACCTCACCATCCCCGCCATCGACCCCGATCCTAATCACGTCGCCAGCACCTCGCCAGCGGTCGTCACCGATCTCTTAAAAAAGAAGATGGGTTTCAACGGCTTGGTCGTCACCGACGCGCTCGATATGAACGGGCTCATGCGTATTTACAGCAACATGCCGGTGCCGTCCGCCGGAGCAGCTGTTGCCGCCATTAAGGCCGGCAACGACATGATCCTCATCCCGCACGATCTCGGCGGCGCCATCCAGGGGATCGTCGACGCCGTCAAGAAGGGCGAAATCCCGCAATCGCAGATCGATGCCTCGGTCCTCAAGATCCTGAAAGCCAAAGCTTCGCTGGGGCTCAACAAGGCCCGCCTCGTCGATCCCATGCAGGTCGGCTACCAGGTCGCCAAGCCCGATAACGTTGCCATGGGCCAGCAGATTGCCGATGCAGCCGTCACCCTGGTCCGCGACAATCAACAGGTTCTGCCGCTTCAGCCCGTGGCGGCGGGAACTAATCCCGCGGCCAATCCGTATACCCAAGTGCAGGGGGTCGCGAACAAGACGGTCGTCGTCATTTTTGCCGACGACGTCCGCAGCGAATGGGGACGCGCCTTCACGATTGCGTTCAAGAAGCGCAACCCTGAGGCGCACATCCTGATGGTCGACGAGGACATCGCCCGCGGCATGGCGCCCGACGTGATGAAGGCCGTCGCACAGGCGCAGAAAGTCGTCGCTGCCGTGTACGTGATCCCGACTGCGGGCAAGGTCATGACCAACGCGCAAGGCCAAATCGTCAACAGCGTCTCGCTAGGAGAGGAGAGCGCCGCGCTCATGCACAACATTCTGCAGACCGCGGGACCCAGAACGATGATGATTGCCATGGGCAATCCGTATGTAGCCAGCGAGTTCCCGGAGGTGCAGAATTATCTCTGCACGTTCTCGAACGCCACGGTTTCTGAAGTAAGCGCGGTGAAGGCGCTCTTCGGCGAGATCCCGATCACGGGACATCTGCCGGTGAACATCCCCGGCATTGCCGAACAGGGCGCCGGCATCCAGCGGACGAAATAGTAGAGTTGCTTTGACAGCCCACGGCTTTAGCCGTGGTAACTGACTTAACCGGATCTGTCTCCCGAGGCCCCTTCAGGGGCGACACTGGAGGAACTTCATGAAGTCCAAACTCGCAATCATCCTCATCGCGGCGCTAGCGGCTCTCACCGCCTGCAGCGTCTCTGAACAAAAAGGAACCGACGGCAATAAGAAGGTCGAAGTCAAAGTACCCTTCGCCAACATCAAGGTCGGCACCGACACCGACGCCCGCGACACCGGTCTCTCCTCCTATCCTGGTGCTCAGCCAAAGACTGACGAGAACGACAAGCACCGCGCCAACGTCCAGATCGGCGGCGAGAACTTCGGCGTGAAGGTGGTTGCGGTCACTTTTGTCAGTGACGATCCGCCGCAGAAGGTCATCGACTTCTACCGCAAAGATCTGAAGAAGTTCGGCGACAAGGTGCTTGAGTGCCCCAAAGGCCTCACCGAATCCCACAGCAGCCACGACGACGACAAAGAGATCCGTTGCTCCGACTCTGGCCACGCCGAGGACGGCAAACTCGACCTCGCAGTAGGGATCCCCAGCCGCCAGCATGTGGTCAGCGTCAAGCCGAACGGGAAGGGAACCGAGTTCTCGCTCGTCTACGTGAACGTGAAGGGCGGCGACAAGGAAACCATGTAGTTCCCATTTCTGCACTCGGTGGTCGGAATTTTTCTGCGATTTGGCAGCCGCCCCGCCCCAATTTGCTAACCTATAAATAGAAGGTGGTGAAGACGAGTTTTTCGTCTCGCCACCTTTTACTTTTTCAGGGATTCTCGTAGCCCGATCAACCTCGGCTGCATTCTTTGCAAGTTGCTGATTACAAAGATTTTATATGCAAGCTGCTGATTCCAAGGATTTTACGGGAATCCACAGCTAAATCGTTGATTCTAAAGATTCACAAATAACAAAAAAATAGTGATCTCCCGGATTTCCGGAAGGTCGCCGGAGTGTGTTCATGAACGGTATCGATGTTTCGCACCACCAGGGACAGATCGAATGGGCCCAAGTCCGCGACAGCGGAATCGCGTTCGCCTTCATCAAGGCCACGGAAGGGCTCTCCTATACTGATCCTCTGTTTGCAAAAAATTGGGCGGCCGCTCGCCACGTGGGAATCCGCCGTGGTGCTTACCACTTCTTTCGCCCGCAACTCGACCCCGTACGCCAGGCGCAACACTTCCTCGCCGTGATCGGACACGATCACAGCGAACTGCCTCCCGTCCTCGACGTGGAAGTTCTCGACGGCGTTGCACCTCAGGAAGTCATCACACGCACGCAACAATGTATGAATGTTTTAACAGAAAAGTTAACAGTGGCGCCGATTCTCTACACCAGCGCGTACTTCTGGCGCGACACCCTCGGAAACTCGCCCGCATTTTCGAACCATCCGCTCTGGATCGCGCATTACACTCATGCTTTGTCACCAAGGGTGCCAAGCGCGTGGGCCACCTGGACCTTCTGGCAACACTCGCAGGAAGGCCGCGTGCACGGCATTGCCGGCAATGTCGACCTGAACCGGTGCAATGAAAAAGTCATGCTGTCATGACGAGCGCAGCGAGGCATCTGCTGTTCGCTCAACCCAGCCATGCGACCAGCGTGAGCGAAGCAAGTTGCGGCCAGCGCAAGGTCAAATTGAGCGGAGCCTGTGTCGAAGCCATGTTGAGTGCCAGAACGAGGTCATGTTGAGCGAAGCGAAACATCTATGCATTTCTTGCCTAACAAAAAAGAGGGACCTCCCACGAGGTCCCTCTCTGACGAAACGAAGTGAACTATTTTCCGGCTGCTTCCTCTTTACCCTTCTTCTTGTTTGTTGCCACTGCCGTTGTCTTCGGATTCCAGAAGTCCGGAGACGCCTTCGCTACGTCATCGCTCACGTAGCTCATGCTGGGGCTGATTGCGAGCAGGTTGCTCTCTGTCGACATCAGTCCATTCATCGCAAACTCACGGCTCATCTTCTGGAAGTCGTCGCCAAGAGCCTTGCGATACGCGCTGTTGTCGTCGTGCCACTTATCTACCTCATCGAAGTCCGAAATGCTCTTCATTGGCTCAAAGATGAAGTAAGTTCCTCCCGAAGCGCCCAGGTTCGCGTAGTAGACGATCATGTGCTCATCCATGTTCGCCTTCTCGTGCGCGGCATTCACGGCTTTGCGAATATCCGAGAACTCCTTGCCATGTCCGGGCTTCACGCGAACGGTGTCTACCATGAAGTATCGCGTGTCGCTCAGCTTGAAGTCCGGCCGATAACTGAGGTCGGGCACATAACTGAGATAGAAGGTTCGCGAGTTGTTGATCAACTCGCCGTCCGTTTCGGCGGCCTTATCGAGAGAGGCAGAGATCACTTTGTCCGACTGCATCTTCTTGCCCCACTCGTCCCACTGCGCCCAGCTCTCGCCCATGTCATTCGTGAACCATGCTTCATTGCGTCCGGTCATCGATGTCATGGCCAGGCCGTAAAGTGGCAGGTTCGTTCTCTTGAATGCCGCGAGCCAAGCCTCTTCGGACTTTTGGTGTGCCGCGCCGCGTCCTGGTTTCACATCTTCGATGATGAGTTGAAGTCGCTTCGGCGGACTGCTTAATGATTTGTCCTGCGCCGAAAGTTTACAGCTGAAGAGAACTACGAGGCCCAAGCCCATGACTAACAGTTTCCGCATGACACTCCTCCTAGAGTTGGATAGCGAAACTGGCCTGGAATATTTGTTTGGTGGGGTACCTTGCCCGATTGGCACGCGAGACTAGTCCTATGGTAACCGGGTGTCAACAGTGAATAATTAGCCGCTCCAGCAGCGAAGAAAGTTCCCGCAGCTCCGTTCAGCCTCGATTCATCACGTTTCAACCCTTGGTTCCCGCACTCAAAAAATTTGTATAACTTTTCGCCAACTTCCACGTCTATTCAGGTGTTAACAAAAAGGAAAAAGTCCAGTCGGACGCATTCGTCATGAAGCTGAAAAGAACAACTAGTATGCTGAGAGTGTCGAGCCAGAATCGCGCGCATCGAAACAGCGCCCCGGCAACGACCAGGATCAGGAGGAAGTACGTGGACCTCGCGCTGACAACGCGAACAGTGGGCGACGTTGCCGTAGTGCAGTGTGGCGGGAAGTTGGTTTTCCAGTCAGAGGCCTCCGCACTATGTGAAGTCGTAAGTAAGTTGGCGGGGAAGTACCGCAGCATCATCGTGGACTTGAATGAAGTTGCGTTGATTGACGGCGGTGGCATTGGCACGCTGGTCGACTGCATTCGCAATGCAAAGAATGCAGGTACTCGGCTGGTGCTCTGCCGCGTGCCGGAAAAGGTTCGCATGCTCCTCGACATCACTCGAGTTTCTTCCCTCGTGGATATCGCAAGCACCGAGTGCGATGCGCTGGAGCGCAGTCGCGCCGCCGCATAAGTTTTAACCTCCTTAGCTCAGGCTGCGCCAGGCGCAGCCTCTTTTTATTTTCGGAAAACACCCAAGGGAAACGGCTTTCGTTACCTCCCGTGGTTCCTTCCCGATTGATCCCAAACTCACAATGAAGCAGACTTTCCGCAGGTGTCACCATGAGAGCGCTTCGTCTTCTACTTACCTTTGCGTTGCTCCTGAGCTGCTGCGGAAGTTTGGCGGCGCAGGAAGAGCGCATTCTGTCGTACGACAGCGACATCACCGTCCATGATGACGGCTCGATGGTGGTGAAGGAGTCGATCCGCGTGCACGCAGCGGGCGACCAGATCAAGCATGGCATCTACCGCGATTTCCCGACCGAATACAAGAACAAGCTCGGCATTCGCACGCACGTGCCATTCGAAATCGTGAGCGTTACGCGCGAAGGCCAACCCGAGGACTACCACACTTCAAGCCAGTCGAATGGAGTGCGCGTTTATGTTGGGCCGCGCTTCTCTACGATTCCACCGGGCGACTACACCTATGCGATCGTGTACAAAACCGATCGCCAGCTTGGTTATTACGACGATCACGACGAGATCTACTGGAACGTGACCGGAAATGGCTGGAACTTCCCGATCGACCACGCGACTGCCACGGTACATCTGCCGTTCAAGATTCCGCGAAGAGTGGTCGAAACTTACGGATACACCGGGCCGCAGGGATACCAGGGTCGTGACTTCAAGGCGGCCCTGCAGATCGACGATTCGTTTCTGTTCGAGACGACGAAACCGCTGGCGCCTTATGAAGGCATGACCATCGTCTGCTGGTGGGACAAGGGCTACATGCGGCCACCCACGGAAGATCAGAAGCGAGCGTGGTTCTTTCAGGACAATCAAGCCATTGTGTTTGCGGTGCTTGGCTTGTTTGTGGTGCTGATCTACCAGATCGTCACCTGGGCGAAGGTTGGTAAAGATCCGGCGCCGGGAACGATTGTCCCGCAATATATGCCCCCTCCGGATTTGTCGGCGCCCGCCATGCGTGAACTGGTGAAGATGAACTTCGATAACAAGGCGTTTGCCGCGGGCATTGTCGGAATGGCATCGAAGAAATTCCTCACCATCGAAAAGGACGCACTCGATGTCTATACGCTAACGGCGAACAAAGATCCGAAGTTCCGTGCCTTGTTATCGCCGGAAGAGAGGTTAGTAGCCGATCGCATCTTCTCGACCCGCGATCGTCTGACTCTCGCACAGACAAACCACACCATCATCAGTGAGGCTATCACCGCGCTCAAGAAGGCGTTGAGCCTGAAGATGGAGCGCGTGTACTTCGTGCGCAACGGTAAGTACCTCGCACCCAGCGTTGTTCTGTCCGTTCTCACCCTGCTGCTTGCAATCTGGCTTTCAGATTCGGGCATGCGGCCCGTGGCCTTGTTCATGCTGGTCTGGCTCACCTTCTGGACATTTGGCGTGAGCGCGCTGATGTTGCAAGTCATCAATTTATGGAAAGCCGCATTGCGAGGCGGAAGCATGGCGGCGTTCAAGTATGGCGGCGCGCTGTTACTCACGCTCTTTGCGCTCCCCTTTCTTGGCGGCTGGGTCTTCGGTGTATTCGCGCTGAGCAGTGCGACCTCGGTGATCACGGTGTTTGTCTTTGGGGCGCTTATCGCCTCGAACTTTGTCTTCCATGAACTACTGAAAGCACCGACGCGGCTTGGGCGTGAGCTCCTCGATAAAGTCGAGGGTTTCAAGATGTTTCTGGCCGCGACCGACGCCGATCAAATCAAGCGCATGCCGGTGAACTGGAATGCCGATACGTTCAATCGGTTTCTGCCTTACGCGATCGCGTTGGATGTAGAAGCAGAATGGACGGGAAAGTTCAACGAAGCTGTGGCCGCGGCGAGCGCAGCCGCCGCGACTTCGAGCGCCGCTTACTCTGGCGCGCTGGCAGCAACGGCGATCGGCAGTGGCTTTGCGTCATCGCTCGGTGATTCACTCAGTTCTGCGATCTCTAGCTCCTCAACTGCACCGGGCTCGAGTTCCGGTTCCGGTGGCGGAGGATCTAGCGGCGGAGGCGGTGGTGGCGGAGGCGGCGGAGGCTGGTAACTTCACGCCGATAATTCTGCCCGTTCCACGGAGTCCAGCTTTCCAAGATCCAGCACCATCTGCTTGTGGTCTTGGTGATACATCAGCTGGAAGCGCCGGCCGAAATCGATTTCATGCGCGGTGTAGGACGCGCGGCTGTTGATCGTCTGCGAGTAAGTGTCGTCGAAGGCGGTGATCAGTACGAAGATTTCCGCCTCGGCCGCGATCAGCATTTCCTTGGTCCAGCCTTTGAGCGGGCTTCCTTCCTCGATCGCGTGAACGATCGTCCAGTTCAATGGGAAGAAGGCGACCTTGTTTCTTTCGAGCTTAAGTGTGTGATATTTGCGCTCACGCTTGCCAGTCGGGCCGTCCTCGAACCGACTCAGGGCAACCAACGCTTCCAGGTTGAAGAGAGGGTTGCACTTCGAGTTGACGACGCGGAACTCGAGCGCCATGCCACCGTTGTAAGGCGCGACAATGGCCATCTTGCTGTACACGATCCCGGCGACCGGGCGCGAGAAGCGGGCAAAAATCAATCCCGCAAATAACGCAAACGTTACCCAGCTCGCCATCGACTCAATGGTCACGATCCAGTTGGCGTAGGTGCCGACGGGAGAAATGCTTCCGTAGCCCACGGTGGCAAAGGTATGCACGCTGAAGAAGAAGGCCTTGAGATATTCCGTCCCGTGTACGGTGCCCTGTAATTGGTCGGGTCCGCCGAGGAGAAAGAGCCAGGCAAAGAGCGCGTTCAGCGCCACGTAAAGCAAGGCGAAGACGGCGAAGAAGCGCGGCCAGCTCACGTTGAGGAACGTGTAGTAGCTGAAGAAACGGGTCCAGAGAGGACCGTTCTCGATGCGCACGTTGTACGAGCCGTCGCGGTTCAGGAGGCGATATCCGCGCTGGCCGGAAACTACTTTACCGAAACCGAAGTCCTGCTCGGCTGGAGCAGTTGCGCCGGGCAATGGGAGAGGGCTGGTCATGTCTGCCATGGGCATTGGATTCTACAAAAAGGAAGGCGGCGGCAAAAAGTGGGGGCGCACCAGAGTGCGCCCCGAGGAGGAATCGGATAGAAGAATGGTTAGTCAACCGCGCTGAACCAGTCGCGATCGGTATGGTGAGGATCCGCCAGCGGACACTCACCCAACAGCGGACGACAGGCTGGATCTTCGCCAACTGGAATCACCGGAAGCGGTGCCTTGGTCTCGGCGAATTGCTCTTCCTCGGTCGATCCGTGCAGTGCGGTGGTTGACGCAGTGCCGGAAGAAACCACGGTTGCGACCTGGTCGAAGTACCCGGTGCCGACGAAGCGCTGGTGCTTCACCGCTCCGTAGCCGTGCGAATACTCGCGAGCGAATTCTTTCTCCTGCAGCCGTGAGTAGGCGGTCATGCCGTTGTCCTTGTAGGCGCGGGCGAGTTCGAACATGCTGAGATTCAGCGCATGGAATCCGGCGAGGGTCACGAACTGGAACTTGTAGCCCATGTCGCCGAGTTCGCGCTGGAACTTCGCGATGGTGGCTTCGTCGAGCTTCTTGCGCCAGTTGAACGACGGCGAGCAGTTGTAGGCCAACAGCTTGCCGGGGAACTTGGCGTGGATGGCATCGGCAAAGCGCCGAGCTTCCTCGATGTTCGGCTCGGAGGTTTCGCACCAGATCATGTCGGCGTAGGGCGCGTAAGCGAGGCCACGAGCGATGGCGCAATCGAGTCCGCCCTTGATGCGGTAGAAGCCTTCTGACGTGCGCTCACCGCTGATGATAAATTCGCGGTCGCGCGGATCGATGTCGCTGGTTAGAAGCTGTGCGCTGTTGGCGTCGGTGCGCGCCATCAGGAGCGTGGGTACGCCCATGACGTCAGCCGCGAGGCGAGCAGCGATAAGTTTTTGTATGTTCTCGCTGGTTGGCACGAGAACTTTGCCACCGAGGTGCCCACACTTCTTGGCCGACGAAAGTTGGTCTTCGAAGTGGACGCATGCTGCGCCAGCTTCGATCATGCCTTTCATGGGTTCGAAGGCATTCAACGCGCCGCCGAAACCGGCTTCGGCATCGGCGATGAGCGGCGCGAACCACTGGATTCCGTTCTTGCCTTCAGCGTGGTGGATCTGGTCGGCACGGATGAGTGCGTTATTCAATCGCTTGCAAAGCGAGGGCACGCTGTCGGCCGGATAAAGGCTCTGGTCGGGATAAGTGTGGCCCGAAAGATTAGCGTCGGCCGCGACCTGCCATCCGCTCACGTAAATGGCCTTGAGGCCGGCGGCGACCATCTGAACGGCCTGGTTGCCGGTAAGCGCGCCGAGTGCCGGCACGTATGGTTCGGTGTGCATCAACTCCCACAAGCGCTCGGCTCCGAGGCGTGCGAGGGTGTACTCGATTTGCAATGTGCCACGCAGGCGGTTGACGTCGTCCGTGGTGTACGGCCGCTCGATTCCCTGCCAGCGCGGGTTGGTCTTCCAGTCATTCATGTGCGTCTTTCCGTTCTTTGCCATTTCCGATCCCCTCTCGCTACGCGAGTAGAAGTCCCAAATTCATATCGCCCATAATGTCCCTGGTTCGGCCCTGTGACCCTTTCACACCGGTGTTCCTTTTCGTTACACCGGGTTGAACTGTTCATTGCGAATCATGAGTTCGCTGATTCTGCGCGCTTCCCGGAATTTCTGCCTCGTCTCGTCCGTAACGTCCGCTGGTAACTCCCGGAGCAGACGGTCGAGCTCTTCATCGAAGATGCGGGAAATGAACTCCGGGGTGTGCAGAGCTGGATATCCATGGTCATCACTGATGATTACCTGGACGCGATGGCGGATCCGCTGGGCGATCATCAGCCGGTAAATGCGGTCGGTGGCCAGGTCCTCCATGTAGCCGTCGAGGAGGCTGGCGCCGCGGCCATTCAGGACACCATTGCGATAACGGATGACCGTCCGGACAGCCGCCCGGGTGCCGGCTACGGTGCGCTTGCCGATGCCTTCCGGCACCGGGCGCAGGTTCACATGACGGTCGATGTTCTCCGGACGGCGGTTGAGCTGATTCGGGTAAGGGAATTGATCAACGGCAATCTGGTTCTGATCGGGATGGCCGGTCCAGGCACCGTCCATCAGGCAATTGGCCTCGTTCTTCTTGTCCTTTTCGAGCACGGCGAGGGCGCGCGAGTTGAGCTCGGCATCTTCACGGCTCGGGTATAGGGCGGTCATGCCGCCGATCGCCAGCATGCCGTGCTTGTGGCACAACTCGACCATCAACTCGCGCAGACGCTGGAAGAAGGGCACGTCGTGCGGAATGGTGTTGCGATCGGGAAGGACCCAGCTGGGGTCGTCGAGATTGAAATGGATCAACGACGCCATGTAGTCCCAGCGGCCGAGGTTGAGGCCGAGGATGTGGTCGCGCAGGTTGTAGCTGAACTCTTCCATCTGGTAAGCGAGCGGATGCGACTCCACCAGCGCCATGCACTTGATGTAGTCGCGTGGCCAGCTTTTGGCTTCGGCGATGGCCTCGAAGACGTCGCGCCACCAGAGAGCTTCTTCGGCTGATTCGGACTTCGGGATGTAAAAGCAAAGAGGATGCTTCAGGGTTGCGGTATCGACCTGATAGGCGACCAACGCGACGTCGAAGAGCGAGGCGGACGTGATGTTGTCGAGCACGCCGGCCTGGCTGATATGGAGCCCGCGAGGGCGCGTGAAGATAACCGTCTTGCTGGGTTGAATGGTGACAGTGCGCTGACGCTTTTTGTCGTAGTACGACAGCTCGCCGCGAAGCGCCTGGAGAATGTTGGTGACGCCGCGGGTGATGTTATCCCAGTAGTTGGCGGTGGAGTCTTCGAGGTCGAGCATGACGCCGGGGGCGCCGGAGTTGAGCATTTTGACAACGAGCTCGGCGTCATCGGCGGGGCCGGTCATCTGGTTCCGCTGGTCCTGACACCACTCGGGCAAAGCGATACGCCAGTTACGGCCAGCCTCAGAGGCGGGCAGGTGATTGGGGCGGCGGCCGTGATGCGACTCGGTCAGCACCTGCGAGCGACGCGTAATGAACTCCTGCTGGCGGGCGGTGAAGCGCTGGTGCAGCGGGCGAAAGAAATCGAGGAAGCCCGGGGGCAGATCGCGCGTGGCGTCGAAGCCCGACGGCGTGCAGTTCATCGTCGACTGCAGAGAGTTCAAGACTGGTTCATTGGCGACGGCCATGGTTTCTTTCCCCACGAAGCGGCTGGCTTCGACTGTTCAGTATTTTGAACAGCCATTCAGTGTGATGGACAAAGCGTAGGGATGGGTTTGCCTCTCGTCAACTTTGCTGTTCAATATATTGAACACAAATTCAGGATGTCGTACGATAGGAGTATGACTACGAAGGTGGAGAAAGAGACGCCGGGAACCGCCGTGGAACGGGCTCTCGGAATATTAGAGGCTGTGGCAGCGCGATCTGCTGGGATGTCGAATGCAGACCTGAGCCGCAGGCTGGAGATTCCGAAGTCTTCGGCCAGTTATATTTTGCGCGCGCTGGAAAAGCACGGATATGTGCGCCGCGATGACGGTGGCAAGTACCGGCTGGGAATGAAGGTCCTGAGTTTGAGCCGCAATGCACTGACCGGCCTGGATGTGCGTGAAGTGGCACTGCCTGTCATGCGCGAGCTGGTGAATCGCAGTCATCTGACGGTGCACCTGGCAATCCTCGATGGCGACGAAGCGGTGTACATCGAGAAAGTGGATTCGCCGGGGTTCATCAAGATGGATACGTGGGTGGGGAAGCGGATGGAGATTCACACCACGGCGGTGGGAAAAGCGCTGGCGGCATTCGAGCCGGAAGAGAAGATCCAGCGTATCGTTCGAGATCGAGGCCTGCGACGCGTTACACCAAAATCGATCACATCGGTGCAGCGGTTCGCCAAGGAACTCGATCGCGTGCGAGAGGCCGGATATGGCATTGATGATGAGGAGAACAGCCTGGGCGTGCGGTGCCTGGGAGCGCCGATTTTCAATGAAGATGATCGAGTGGAAGCGGCGATCGGCATGAGTGCAACGCTCAGCCAGGTGCCCAAGGATGCAGTGCCGCGCTACGTGGAGATGGTGAAAGACGCAGCGCGGAAGGTGAGTGTGCAGTTGGGGTGGAGAGGAAAGAGGTAGGGTTACCTCTCATCGTCACCACGACTAAAGTCGTGGGCTGTTCCTAAGAGTTGCAATGAACGGCGGTACAGTGTCCCATCCATAGCTCAGTAACTCGGCTTCAGTAATCTCGTCGTTATTACCTTGAACTGGCAGAGTATGCGGAGAGTTTCACCTTCCCCCTTTCGCCTCTTCGCCAATTCAAGGAGGATTCATGCTGAGTTTGAGCAAGCTTCGTCTGGTAGTGGGGTTCTTTCTGGTGGGCTGGCTGACGTCGATGGCCACTGCCGCGGAACCCAAAGTCGTCGGTCCGGAAGGTGGAGACGTTCGTCGCCTGGCCGCAGTCCCCGACAATCCGAATCGCATTTTCCTGGGGACCAGTTCCGGCCGGCTGTATGTGTCCGATGATCGCGGACAGAGCTGGCGCGTTTTCGCTCATCTGGGCGAAGGCTTCGATTACGTTCTCGACAACATTGAAATTGATCCCACCAACAGCAACGTGATGTACGTGGCCGGTTGGAGCATTGAAGGCAAGACCGGCGAAGTGTTCAAGTCGCGTGATGGCGGCAAGAGCTGGACTTCGCTGAAGGGTATGCAGGGCAAGTCGGTGCGTGCGTTCGCGATGTCGCCTTCGAATCCGAAGGTGCTGGTTGCCGGTGCGCTGGATGGCGTGTTCCGCTCGAACGACGGTGGCGACAGCTGGACCCGTATTTCTCCGGAAGACCACAAAGACCTGAAGAACATCGAGTCGGTGGCAATCGATCCGAAGGACAATGACACGGTTTATGCGGGAACCTGGCACCTGGCTTGGAAGACCAGCGACGGTGGCAAGAACTGGAAGAACATCAACCGGGGCATGATCGACGATTCGGACGTGTTTTCGATCATCGTGGATCCCAAGGAGCCTAACGTTGTTTTCGCGAGCGCCTGCTCGGGTATCTACAAGAGCCAGACGGCCGGCGAGTTGTTCCACAAGGTTCCGGGAATTCCGTTCACGGCTCGCCGCACGCGCGTGCTGAAGCAGGACCCGAATCATCCGAACGTTGTTTATGCCGGAACCACGGAAGG